>NZ_JBFAXK010000027.1:0-120549 GCF_040680715.1 Nocardia sp. NPDC051981
GCCACGATCGACGGCAACACCGCCACCTTCACCCCGAACATGGACCCGGCCGCGAGCTTCGCCGCCCCCGCCCTGCCGGCCCCCGTGGTCAAGGATGTCGCCAGCCAGGCCGACCAGGACGCCGCGTTCGGCGCCGCGGTCAACCAGTTCGGCATCGCCAGCTCCATGGGCACCCTGCTGGGCACCCTCATCGGCGGCGTGGCCGGCTGCGCCATCGGCGCCGCGGGCGGCGCCATCGCCGGTGTCGTGATCATGTCGGTTCCGACCGGCATCGCGGGCTGTGTGGCCGGCGCCGCGATCGGCATCCCGCTGGGCGCCGCGGCCGGTCTGATCGGTGTAGGCGGGCCCGCCGCCATCGCGGTCGGCATCGGCCTGTTCAACCGCCTCAACGCACCGGACTCCACCCCGGCCGCTGCGGAACTGGTTCCGGCTCGAGAAGGCTGAGACCTTCGGGCTGCCGTCATGGCAGGTCAGTAATCCGTTCAGCTGGTGGTGTGGTGGCCGCCGCTGTCGGAGTGGCCACCGTGGTGGCCGCTGCTGTCGGGGTGGCCACCATGGTGGGGTGGAATTCCGGATTGTGATGTGTCGGAGGAGATTCCGAAGTCATTCAGGGCGCCGCCGCGCTGGCGGGCGCGCGGTCGGGTGTCGCGGTGGACGATCATGGTGCGAATCGCGTAGGCGAACAGCAGCGTGAAGAACGCGATCACGATGACCAAGAAAATTGTCATCGTCGCAGCGTGCGGCGGGGTTGGACCGATGTCAATCGATTTCGAACAAGCCGCATCCCGCGAGGTTCGAATCGGCCGGAGCGGGGCGCGGCTCGCAGCGAGACCGACTGCAGCCGAGGACATCCTCTTCTGCGGCTGACCAACCCGTCGGCAGTGCATGGTGTTGCCGGGTTTCGGATGACCGATGCAGTCCCGCACAATCCGCTGTAGAACAGCGATTCCGCGCCAATTCCTCAGCTGTAGTGCGTGTTCAGAACGGTTGGGTTGGCCGTTCATGCGCGCATGGCAGCGTGCACTTCTGCCGCGGCCCGCGCGGTTCGAAGCGGCCGACACGGGCCTGCGGAAAGTCAACGGGCAGAGTGCTTCACGATCGCCGGCGGTGCACGCTCACGCCGAATGTCAAGTATTTCTGGGGCCGTTGATCGACTGCCGGTCAGTCGGTGAGCAGGATGGTGAGCAGGGTGCGGAGTTGGTGTTGTTGCTCGGTGGTCAGCCGGGCCAGTGGTTGGCTGGCGAACGGCATGCGGGCTCGTAGGTCCTCGGCGACGCGTCTGCCCTGATCGGTCGCCGCGACCAGGCGCACTCGTCGGTCGTTCGGATTCTCCCGGCGCTCGATCAGGCCGCGGGTCTGCAATTTGTCGACGAGGGCGGTGACATTCGACGGCTCGGCGTGCAGGTGTTCGGCGATCCGCCGGGTTACGACCGGTTCCTGTGCTGCCAGCAGCGCTTTGGCCTGCATGGGCGTCAACCCATGGGCGCCGGCCGCTGCCTCCGCCTCGGTGGCGTAGCGGCGATTGATCGCTGCGAACAGCCCTACCACCTCGGTCGTCAGTTCCCGCTGCTCCTGCTCGCTCGACATGCCTTCCACTATAGCGATACCCCATCATAATTATGGTGTATTATGATTATGGTTCATAACCAATAGCCAGGAGGGAACCCCATGAGCCCGTCCATCGACCGGAAAACCGTCCTGATCACCGGCACCTCGACCGGCATCGGACTGCATACGGCCATCCACGCCGCCCGCTCCGGCTGGCAAGTCATAGCCACCATGCGCGACACCGCCCGCTCGACCGCACTTGTCGAGCTCGCCCGCGACAACGGAGTCGCCGACCACGTCGAGGTACGACAGCTCGACGTCACCGATCCGGCCTCCGTCCACCGCTGCGTCTCCGGCATCGTCGACGACCACGGCCACCTCGACGCACTGATCAACAACGCGGGCGCCGGCCACCTGGGCACCCTCGAACTGGAGGACATCGGCGAGATCCGCGCCGTCATGGAGGTCAACTTCTTCGGCGTCCTCGAAGTCACTCGTGCCGCACTCCCGCAACTGCGCGCCACACACGGACGAGTCCTGACCGTCAGCAGCGTCGGCGGGGTCGTCGGACAGCCGTTCAACGAGGCATATTGCGCCGCGAAGTTCGCCGTCGAGGGCTTCATGGAAGCGTTGGCGCCGGTAGCCGCGCAGACCGGTGTCACGGTCAGCGTCATCGAACCCGGTGCCGTCGCAAGCGAATTCGTCGCCAACGTCGGCGGACGCGAAATACTGGCCAGGAACGCGGCCGGACCGTACGCTTCTGCGCTGGCCGCCTACCGCAAGCGCACCGAGGGCGCCTTCGCCAACGCCCAATCTCCCGAATCCGCCGCCCAGGCCATCGTCGAAGCACTCGACGCCACCGACCTCCCGTTCCGAGTCCAGACCTCCGACACCGCCCGAAACTTCGTCGCCGTCAAACTCGCCGACCTCGACGGCGCGAAAGTGCAGGACATGACCAGCACCTGGATCGGATGAACCACCCGACCGCAACCAGGTGATGGCGCGCTCACTGACCCTGCCCACTGACGCTCGCGGTCATCCCGCACCCACCCGGCGGTGAAACCCAATGGGGCCGTGTCGATCTGCACCCGCCCGCCTCGTTGGTCTGACGAAAATGCCCAATCTTCAGCCGTCCGCTTTGCGCGCGTTCATCGCCCGGCCACTTTCAGCAGGATCTTGCCGCCACGGAGGAGATGCTGCACCGCGTCCTGGATGTGCTCGAGGGGGTACACGCCCGCCACGGGGACGACGAGGGTGCCGTCGGCCACCAGCGGTGCCGCCTCACGAATGACAGGCACCACCTTGTCGCGGTAGTCGAAGTCGCCGACAAAGAATCCGCGAACGGTGAGGTGCTTGCCGACCAGTGTCGAGGTATCGACCCACATGGGCTCATCCCTGGCCCAGGAATAGCTGACCAACCATCCACCGTCGGAGAGCAATTCGAGCAGCCGCCCCACTACTGGACCACCGACGGCTTCCACTGCCAGCGCCACTCGCGCGTCGCCGATCGCTGCTCGAACATCGCCGACCGCATCGCGGTCGTCGACGTGGACCACGTCGGCCCCGGCTGCTGTGAGCTCTGCGAACGTCGCCTCGTCACGGGCCAGGTTGATCGTCTTCAGCCCACGAAGTTTGGCCAGTGCGATCAATGACCGTCCCACACCGGAGTTCGCGGCGTTCTGAACCACCCAGTCACCGGGCTGCAGGGGGGTGCATTCACTGAGCATCAACCCTGCCGCCGGGGGGTTGCTGCCCAGCATCGAGTACTGCTCGATGTCGCCGCCGGCCGGGAGTGCGAACAGGCCGTCGGCGGGCACGACGAGCCGCTCACGCCACGCACCGGAATACAGGGGTAGCACAACCAGATCGCCGACTTGAAGTCCATCGACCTCGGCGCCAGTGGCAAGAACGCGCGCGACCCCCTCCGCGCCTGGTATGTGGGGCAGGGGTGGTCGCGCCAGCATGCCGGTGACAACCAGTAGGTCGTGCTTGTTCAACGGCGAGACCTCAACGCTCAACAGAACCTCATGCGGGCCCGGTGGCGGCGGCTCCTCGATGTCGACGACGCGGAGCACCTGCGCGGGGTCGCCGAACTGTTCAATCTGGATGGCGCGCATATTAACCCCTCTCCATCGAAGATTAGGCGAGCACAAGTGGGGAAACTCGGCGAGCACCGTCACAGTGGCGCCGGTCGGCACGGGTGCTGTAGATCAGTCCTTCCTTTGCCGGTAACTGAGTAGGGCTCTGCGCAGACCGCTGAACGCATAGCCGGCCGCCCACACCGAAATCAAAATGAGGACAACGAACATCGGTAGCCAGCTGCTCTTATGATGATCGACGCTCCACCAGACCACCGTAAACAGAATCGTGCAGATGAACAGCAGGATGTCGCGCAAGCTGCCGCGATAGGAGCCGGCCGCTCTGCGCAGCAGCTGGTATCGGTTGACGGTCGCGACCAGGTCGTCGATGCGACTGTCGATGCTCCCTTGGAGTTCGGCTCGCCGCTCCACCTCCTGCGGAGGTAGGCGTTCCAGCAGTTCCATATCCTGCTTGATCGTCTTGCGAACATCCGGGCCCTTCAGATATCCCGCCGCCGCACCGAGAGCCAATCCACCAGCGATGGGCGCGATCCCCACGGCAAGGTCAACCAGAGCGGGCATGCTTCTGTCTCCTCAGCCACCCATCAATATCGCGGCAAAAGTATCGCCCAGATCATATGCCTGGTCGTGTGCCGCTGTGTCGATCGAAACGCCGACCTCGACGTATCTGGTCATGCTTGACCGATCAGACGTTTGCTCGGCATTGCGACGAGAACGGCAAAGTACCGGTATCGGGGTGAGGGGGTCGTCGTCCTGACAGCGCTCGCACGAATCGCGGCGTGCCGCGTCCGCTGTCGAAGTCGATTCAGCGGCGGACGCCGCAGAGGTTGGCTGCGATACGAAATAATCGGAGGGATTCCGATGGGCAATTCTGTTGATCGCCTACGGAAAGTCACCGACGCTACGGCAACCTCGCTACCTCAACCGACTCACTAACGAATCTCACCACTCGTGGCGGTCCGAATTCATCGGGCCGCCATCGAGTGCGGAGGCGCGACGGGACCTGCCGCGCGGGATGATGAAGGCACCGCGGAAATCCGGGTTGAGCGATGCCGAGGTGGTGCGAACGGGATTGCGGAGTGAAGACCTTCCCGGTACACCGGCGCAGCGGTCACCAGATGTTCCAGGTTCCCCTGAGTGGCTTGACCTCCCGGTCTGCGCGCTCCAGATTCGGAACCAGTTCGGCGAAGTATCGGCGGGCGTCGCAGTTGTCGTCGCAGTGTTGATGTTGCTTCAGACCATGTTGTGCCGCTTGCAGATTCATGACCGGATAGTCCGGTGCGTCATGCGAGATGACTGTCATGGCCTGCTCCCTGTCGTCCGTTCGCTCGCACGGATCACGGCGATGGCCTGACGCTTCTTGCCGCACACGGACATCGGGCAGGACTCGTGGGTTCGGAGGACATCGCGCGCGTAACCGATCGACATCGCGCTGATCGCCTCGTGGTTTTCGATGGGAATGCCGTACATGGCTGGCGCTCCGATTGTCGGCGTGGATGTTTGGTGACCCCCGGCCGCCGGTACGACCTGGTCTTGCGACCCGCTCTCGAAGGGCACACGATCGGAACTTGTTGACCGGGTCGGCTGTTCAGGTTCCCGACGGCCGGGGGTGAATACCAGTAAACAGCCGCCCGTTCATTGGCGGAAGATTCCAGGGCAGGAGTACTCGAATTTTCTCCCCGTCTTCCAAACCCCAACACGAAAACCATTCCAAATCAGCGCACAAACGATAGTGAGGCTAACGGAATGATCGGTTCGACCGTTCCCCGCAGAATGTTGGGGCGCGAACTTCGGAGGCTGCGTGAGACATCCGGGGTCAGCGTCTCCAAGGCTTGTGCCGTCATTCAGTGTTCGCCGCAGACCATGTGGCGGCTCGAAGGCGGCCAGGGCGGAGTCAAACTGAAAACCCTATACGTCGAAGCCCTTTGTAAGCTTTACGAAGCCTCCGACGAAGATACTGCCGCCCTGCTCGGACTGATAGAAGAAGCCCAGCGCCCCGGTTGGTGGCACTCGTACGGCGACTGCGTGCCGGAACACTTCGACCTTTACCTAGGGCTCGAGCAGTCCGCTCGGCGTTTCACCGCATGGCAGACGACGTTCGTTCCGGGCCTGATCCAAACACCGGCTTATCGGCGTGCCCTGGAGTGGACAGCCTTCCCCGGAATGCCCACCTCGGTCGTCGAACAGCGTGTGGAATTGATCATGAAACGCCAAGAGCGGTTGGAAGATCCGGCGTTCTCGGCAGCCGTCCTGCTGTCGGAGTCCGTACTGGGTCACGCGATCGGCGGACCAGCTGTCATGGCCGATCAACTCGACCACCTGATCAAGGTCGGGCAGCGGCGCAATGTGTCGATCGGCGTTGTGCCGCAAACGGTCGGCGCGCATCTGGGGCTTCAGACGTACCACTTCGTTCTGCTGGAGTTTCCGCCCCGATCATCGCCGGAATTGAAGACCAAGTGGATCGAGCCGCCTGTGGTCTACGTCGAAGGGTTCACCGGGGCTCTCTACCTCGATCAGGCCGACAAGGTGGACCGCTACCGTAGCGCTCTTGTGGAAATCAAGCGCCGTGCGTTGGATGAGCAATGCACACGGGACTTGTTGGCCCACAAAGCGAAGGAGTATGCGGTATGAGCACCACCCGACTGGGTGCCCAGTGGTACAAGAGCAGCCGTTCAGCATCTCAGGAGGCTTGCGTGGAGGTCGCGCACTTCGGCACCGAGACCGGCGTGCGGGATTCGAAGAACCCCGGCGGCCCTGAGTTGATGTTCCCCGCCGACCAATGGGCTATCTTCAACGCGGCCGTGAAGGACGGAAAGTTCGACCGGTCCTGACCGGCCATGACGACTGTGGGAGTCTGGGCGTGGTGTCCGGGCTCCCCTTCTTCATGCGTGACAAGATCTCCCACCAGCCTCGACACGTATACGACATGATCCGTTGAACACTCATCAAAGGAGATGTGCGATGCAGGTTAGGTCAGCAGTGGTCACCGGCGGCGCAGTGGTCGCTGGGTTGTTCGCAAGCCTTGTTCCGGGTGTGGCCCACGCCGATTTCATCGATCCGGCGCCCTACGTGGACGCCAATGGGGTGGCGTGGTTCAACATGGCGGGAAACAACTGTTCGATTACCCCGAATGGTGTTGTGGGGTGCGATCTTCCGACTCCGGCATCGATCATGTCGATGACGATCGCGGGTATGACGATTCCAGTGCCCTATGTGCCGGCCGTCGCCATCGACACGGCCAACTTTCCCTCGCACCCGCAGTGGAGCTCCAATGGCAGCCACACCCAGCAGGGTGGCAATCCCGCGATTGTGCCGGGGGTCGATCAGTACACGACGTCGATCTACTACGCCGGAGCCACGTGCACCGTTTCGGTCCGCAACGACGTGGTGTGCTCGGGGATGAGTCACGAATTCCGCGTCGCGGGGTTGCAGGCGTCCGGAAACTGAACCAGGGCAATCGGATCGGGCGCCCGCCTCGCCGTTAGGGAAGCATCTCGAAGTGTGATGGGGTGGCATCGCGGGTGCGGTGCCACCCCATCGGCCTGTTTGGTGAAAGCTGTTGCCCGCGTTGGCATTGTCATTCATGTGGCGGGGAAGAACGCCTGACCAGAGCGTTCGTCACGCCTTGAGTGATCGTGTGGAGCAGCCGTTCCGCCGGACCGCGACGGAACCGGCTGCGCCACAGAGTCGCAGCCACCAGGGAACCGATGGCGAGTAGTGCCAGTAGTTCCCAGCCCGGACCGTGGATGCCGCCCGGCAGTGCGGTCGCGTTCTCGTCGGGTATCGGCACCAGGACACGGACCGCCACCACTTGCAGGATGTAGAGGCTCAACGCGCAGGAGCCCGCGGCGATCAAGGGCCGCAAGGCGATACCGGCACGCGGGACCAGTGCCATCAGGACACCGATCACCAGGCAGGCGGTACCGGTCGCGCCGAACACCTCGAATGGGGTGCCGCTGTGCGGAGTGGCGACGGTCAGCCACCACCGGCTCGTTGTCGCCACCGCGCCGAAACCAGTCATATCGATGATCTGGCCCGGATCGAAGTCGGTGACCCCGGCCTGTGCCATACCCGTGGTGAGCAGGTCGACCAGGTGCGCGCGTCCGCCCAGCGGGCGCTGTACCAGCCACGAACCGCCGTATCCGAGCAGGGCCAGCAGTGCACCGACACCGATCACCGGCAGCGGCCGGAGCGCGCGAATCCCCCAGCGGCCCAGGGCCATACCGGCGAAGATGAATGGCATCCAGGTGAGCGCCGGGTACCCGCCGGTGAGCACCAGCATCTGGCCCGCCTGGCGCAGACCCGACCATGAGGTGAACATCTCGAAAATGGGGTCGCCGCCGGAAGCGTTCTGGTGCATGTGGCTTCGGATGACGAAGGACAGGATCGGCCCGGCGATCGCCCACCCCGCCGCGAGTAGCGCGAGCGCCCGGGCCTCCAGCCGCAGGGCGGGCAGGGCCAGCAGGAAGAACAGGCCGTAGTAGGTCAGGATGATCATGATTCCGATGCCGGAATGCAGTTGCGCCAGCGCCAGACCCAGCAGCGCGACCAGCACGGCTCGGGAGCCGATGCGAATCAGGCTGCGGCGGGCCGCGATCCCGGTGGCAGGGTGCGCCCCGCCAGACATGAGCGCCAGCGACACGCCCGCCAATACCGCGAACAGTGCGGCCGACCGGCCCTCGAGGACCGTCAGCCAGGACGCGCCCGGCTGGCCCCGCGGCGGCCCGACATGCACCGCGAACATGCCCAGCACCGCGATGCCCCGCGCCGCATCGAGCGCGAGGACGCGCGGCAGCGAATTCGAAGCATCCGATTCTTGCGGCACGGTGACCGACGCCGGCGATCCCATAACCTTGCCCACCTCCAGGATTTCTACTGGCAATGACAGCGAGGCTAATTCGGCACGCACTCGAAATTCGAGCCCAATGCCCGATTCACGGAAGAAATAGCCGAAAGAGTTAGTTCCCGGTTAACCAGAAGGCTTAGCCGGGAACTCGCGAGCTGAGCCTCGAGGGTGGCATCCAGCTCGATGGTGTCGATCAACCAATGGCTCCGGAAGACAGAACCTAGTCCCGCAGGAGAAGCGTGAGGTAGAGGCGGGTGGCCACGGCGTCGAAGGGCTCGGTACCGGGATCGGAGTAGGTGCGGGCGCCGGGGAGGTCGGCGGCGTACGCACGGGCGGCCTCGGCCAGCGCACCCATGATGCCCGCCGAGCGCTGGATGGCAGACTTCTTGGCCCACGCCAGGGCGCGGGCCGATTCGGGCAGCAGCCGTTCACAGGCGATGCGGACGCACAGCTTGTCGGCGAGGGCTCCATTCTGCAGACCGAACAGTGCAGGAGGCGCGAGGGTTTGGGCGAGTTCCCAGAAGCGGACGGTCTGGAAGACGTGCACGATATGGTCGGCGCGGTCGCCCAGGATGCGGGGATAGAAGTCCGGGACGAGCCGGTCGACGGTGAAGTTGCGGGCGGATTCCGTGCGGGCGATGCCGTCGAGCTCCACGCTGGCCTCGGGTGAATCGATCTGGTGCGCAAGGGTTTTGCCGCCCGCGAAGATGGCGTCGGCGCCGCTGCCGGTCAGGATCGGGCCGGTGACGCCGAGACGGTCCAGGACCGGCTGGATGGCGAGCATCGGGACGGCGTACGAAACCTCCCACAGCTCGGGCACTTTCAGGCGTTCCAGCGATTCCCGCGCCAACGCCGCCACGGCGGGGCCATCCAGTTCGACGATGTCGTGCGGCAGGCCGAGGGCGGTGGCGGCGGCAGTGGCGTTGGCGCGGTCGGTGCCGTCGGCGGTCAACACGGTGAGAGCGTGCGGGCGACGGCCCAGGGCGACGGCGGTGGCGGCCAGGAAGATCGAGTCGACGCCACCGGAGAGCAGGATGACCGGGTCAGCGGGCATGGCCTCGAACACCGCGCGCAGCCGGTCCCGAGTCTCGGCCGCCACCAGTTCGGCGGCGTGCCCGGGATCGGTGAGACGGCGTGAATCCGGGTCGGGGGTAGCGATATCGCGCAGGTCCGCGACGAATTGCATGGGTGCGCCGCTCTGGGCGGCGGGGGCGGTGTGTGCTGCGTCCGGTCGTCCCACGCGGCTCAGCCTACTGCGGCGCGGCACCGGCTCGGATTCCCAGCTGGCACATAGGTCGGACCCATGGCCCGCCCACGTAGGGGCTTCTGGATAGGAGTCACGGCAGGCCCGTCGGCCCGCCATCCCTCCGAGAAAGGTTCTGCGCGTTGAGCCCTGACGCTCCCCCGCACCCGGCCCGAGCCCTGTGCACGGTAGCGTTCGGATGTCGAATCCGAGGGAAAGGCTCTCCACCCTATGGGCAATAGCTGGCTGCGTCACCTGTCCCCTTCACCGAGGAATGGCTCCCACAAGCTGGTCTGCTTTCCCCACGCCGGCGGATCCGCCCTCTCTTTCGGACCATTGGCCGAGTCCGTCGGTTCGGAGTTCGACGTTGTCGCCGTTCAATATCCGGGACGCCAGGACAGAAGGCACGAACGGCTCGTGGGCGATATTTCAGGGCTGGTCGACGGCCTGCTTCCCGAGGTGATCGAGGCGGTCGGGGATACCGAGAATTTTTCCGTGTTCGGCCACAGCATGGGATCCGTCGTGGCTTTCGAGGCGTGCAGGCGGCTCGAGGACGAGGTAGGGGCAACGGCGACAGTGCTGTTCGCTTCCGGCCGCTGTGCTCCGTCGGCGACGCAAACCGGGCGCGTGCATCTGCTCGGCGATCGAGAACTGTGTGAACAATTGCTTCGGATCGGCGGTACGCCCGCGGTATTGCTCGAGGATCCCGACTTTCGGGAATTGATCCTGTCGATCGTCAGGAACGACTACCGAGCCATCGAGACCTACGCGTGTACGACGGACGCAATGGTCAAGTCCCCCATCGTCGCACTGGTCGGCGACCGTGACCCCGACGCGAGTTTCGCGGACATCCAGGAGTGGCGCGCACACACCTCCGGAAGCTTTGCCGCGCAATCGTTTCCGGGCGGTCACTTCTTCATCGATGCGAATTGCCGAGCGGTGGCCGAGTTGATCCGCCGGCACAGCTCGGCGGCGCTGCCGAGCTAGGCGGTGCCGTCGGTTGCTCGCTCGGGGATCCAGCCTGCCGGGTCGTGGATCAGTTCCTCCAAGGCCAGATAGGCGGCACCGGTTGCGCCGGGCGCCGTATCCGGCCGGGCAACCTCGACGCGCGGGGCAATCCACCGTGCCGCTACCACTCGACTGTGGAGGTGTGAGATGAGCGGGGGCAGCAGGAAATCGGCCAGCGCTGCCAAATGCCCGCCGAGCACGATGACCGGTATGCCGAGAATATTGATCGCCGCCGCCAGCGCGATACCGAGAGCCCACGCGGCACGCTCGAGGGAGTGCAGCACTGCGGCGTTCCCCGCGACCGCGTGAGCGGCGAGCTCGGCTATGCCGGTGCCGGCGGGCAATCCGGCGGCGGCGACGAGTGCCTGCCTGCCGGCGTACAACTCGAGACAGCCCGTGGAACCACACGCGCAGGCACCGCCGCCGGGATCGACGGTGACATGCCCGATTTCGCCGCTGCCCCCGTATGGCCCGGCCATCACCGTGCCGTCGATCACCGCCGCCCCGCCGATACCGGTATCGCCGGACACGTAGAAGAAGTCCCGGACCGCTCCTGGGCGGCCGGGAGCGTATTCGGCCGCTGCCCGGGCGGCCAGGTCCGCCTCGTTGCCGACTCGCACGGACAACCCGGCGCGTGCCCCGGCAGCGATGAACTCCTCGGGACGCAGTTCGGGCCATCCCAGATTCGGTGCGGTCATGAGTGTGGCGGTGTCGGCGCGCACGACCCCGGGCAGCGCCAAGCCGACCCCGACGACTCGCGCGTCGCCGGCCAGAGCTGTAATCAGTTCTGTGCTGAGCTCGCCGAGTCGGGCCAAGCAGGCGGCGGGCCGGCTGTTTCGCCAGTCGCCGATCTCGCTGCGTTCGCCGGCGATCTCCCCGGACAACGTGATCGCTCGAGCGGTCAAACGATTCGTATCCACTTGCAGCCCTAGGGCGATGAGCCGACTTGCGGCGATGATCGGCGTCGCCGGCCGCCCGCGGCTCGGTGCGGCCGCGCGCGGCAGCTCGGCGAGGATGCCACCGGCGACCAGCTCGTCGACCAGGCGAGACGCGGTGGCTCGGGTCATGCCGGTCGCCGCGGCGATACTCGCGCGCGACACACCCGCCGGGTTCCGCAGCACCGTGGTCAGCACCAACGCCAAGTTCGCCGCCCGGAGCGATGTCTGGCGGGCACTTGTCGGCGCCGTGCGTCCGGCCAGCGAAGAACCTCGATTCACGGATTGACCGTAACCCACCGGACAATTAAGTTCATCGGCTAAACAAATGAGAGGATCGTGCGATGTCCCGCCAACCCACACCGCAGGACAGGTTCTCGTTCGGACTGTGGACAGTCGGCTGGAGCGGCGCTGATCCGTTCGGTGCCGCGACCCGTCCGACACTGGCTCCGTGGGACTACGTCGACGGACTGGCCCAGCTCGGGGCGTGGGCAATCAGCTTCCACGACAACGACATCTACCCCTTCGATGCCGACGAGGCCATTCAGCGGCGGCGGGTGGCCCGGGTGAAGGACGCGGCCGATCGCGCTGGTCTGGCAATCGAGATGGTCACCACCAACACCTTCACCCATCCGGTGTTCAAGGAGGGTGGACTGTGCGCCAACGACCGGGCGGTCCGCCGCTTCGCGTTGCGGAAGATCCTGCACGCGGTCGATCTGGCCGGACAGGTCGATGCCACCACCTTCGTCATGTGGGGCGGCCGTGAGGGCAGTGAATACGACGGATCCAAGGACCTCTACGCCGCGCTCGAACGGTACAAGGAGGGCATCGACACCGTCGCGGCCTACATCGAGGCGCAGGGATACGACCTGCGAATAGCCTTGGAGCCCAAACCCAACGAACCGCGCGGCGACATCCTGCTGCCGACCGTGGGACACGCCCTCGCGCTGATCGCGGAGCTCGACCATGCAGACCTCGTCGGGGTCAACCCCGAGACCGGCCACGAGCAGATGGCGGGACTCAACTACACCCACGCGATCGGGCAGGCGTTGTGGAGCGGCAAGTTGTTCCACATCGACCTCAACGGGCAGCGCGGCGCGAAATACGACCAGGACCTGGTCTTCGGCCACGGCGATTTGATGTCGGCGTTCTTCACCGTGGACCTGCTCGAGAACGGGTTCCCCGGCTACCCCGACGGCCCGCGCTACACCGGGGCCCGGCACTTCGATTACAAGCCCTCACGCACCGAATACATGCCCGGGGTGTGGGAATCGGCACGAGCGAACATGTCGACGTACCTGATGCTGGCCGACAAGGCCCGCGCATTCCGGGCCGACTCTCGCGTGCAGGAGGCGATGGCGCACGCCGGGGTGTTCGACCTCGCCCAGCCGACACTGGGCGAGGGTGAATCGATACAGGCGTTCGCGGCGGCCCGAGACCAGCTGTTCGACCCCGACACCGCCGCGACGCGCGACTACGGTTTCGTGCGCTTGCACCAGCTCGCCGTCGAGCATGTGATCGGATGAGGCCATGACACTCGTAGCTGGGGTCGATTCCTCGACCCAATCCTGCAAGGTTGTCATCCGCGACGCCGACAGCGGCCGGCCGGTGCGCTCGGGTGCCGCCCCACACCCGCCCGGCACCGAGATCGATCCCGAATATTGGTGGCAGGCACTGCAATCGGCGATACAGCAGGCCGGCGGCCTCGACGACGTGGCCGCGGTCTCGGTCGGCGGGCAGCAGCACGGACTCGTCTGCCTGGACGCCCGCGGTGCGGTGATCCGTCCGGCGTTGCTGTGGAACGACACCCGATCCGCTGCTGCCGCACGCGACCTCGTCCACGAAATGGGCGACGGCGATCACGACGCAGGTGTGCGGCGCTGGGTCGACGTGGTCGGCACCGCACCGGTCGCGTCGCTGACCATCACGAAACTGCGCTGGCTGGCCGACCACGAGCCCGCCAATGCCGCCCGTATCGCGGCGATCGCATTGCCTCATGATTGGCTGACCTGGCGGTTACGCGGCGCGAGGTCGCTCGACGACCTGGTCACCGACCGCAGCGAAGCGTCGGGCACCGGCTATTTCGATCCGGTGTCCGGTGTCTACCGGCGTGAGCTGCTGGCAATGGCCTTGCGGTACAGCCAGACCCACGCGCAGGGCATCGTGTTGCCGGCGGTCGCGGCGCCGACGGCGGCCGCGGGCCCCTCCGACCCTGCGCTGAGCCGGTCGGAGATGATCGTCGGGCCCGGGTGCGGCGACAACGCCGGCGCAGCGCTGGGTTTGGGACTGCACGCCGGTGAGGTGATGCTCTCGCTGGGTACCTCGGGCGTGATCGCCGCCGTCACGACCACGCCGGTCCGGGACCCGTCCGGCACGGTGGCGGGCTTCGCCGACGCTACCGGTCGTTTTCTTCCACTGGTGTGCACGCTCAACGCCGCCAGGATCCTCGAGGCGACTGCCACCGTTCTCGGCGTGGATCTCGACGAGCTGTCGGCGTTGGCACTGGCGGCGGCGCCCGGCGCGGGCGGGCTGGTGCAGGTGCCCTACCTGGAAGGTGAACGGACGCCGAATCTTCCCCACGCCACCGGCTCCCTGTACGGCATGACGATGGAGTCGATGACCCGGGAGAATATCGCCCGGGCGGCGGTGGAGTCGCTGTTGTGCCTGACCGCCGCTGCTGCCGATGTGTTCCGTCGTGGTTCGGTGCCCGTCAACCGGGTCACGCTGACCGGTGGCGGTGCACGCTCGGCGGCCGTGTGCGCCATCGCGCCGGCGGTGTTCGGGGTGCCCGTCGATGTTCCTGTTCCAGGTGAATACGTCGCCGCAGGAGCCGCTCGCCAAGCCGCATGGGTGATGTCGTCGGCCCCGCAGCCCCCTGCCTGGCCATTGGCCACAACCCGCACCTTTTCCGCAGACCCGTCACCGGAGTTGCTGGCCCGATACCAGGAAGCAGCAGCACGCTCACACCCATAATCCGCTGGTTCGGTCCCGTTTGTCAGATCATTTGGTGCACATAGCTTTCCGAGACCCACAACAATCGCCGCCGCTCTGAATACCGCGTCGGCTTACTCGAACAAGGCGCTCGGCGAGAACGACCGGGTGAGCTTCAGCTCACCCGGTCGTCGCCCCTAACCCGCGAGCCAGCCCTCGATCACGTCCGCGGCATCCGCCGAGCCATCCTCCAGGATCGTGAAGTGATCAGCCTGGACCGGCACGACGGAATGCGTTGCGTCCCAAGGCTGGGCCTGCCAGTCCGCGCGCTCCGCCGAACTTCCCAGGAACGACCGGTCGCACTGGACGAACAAGGTCGGCGTGACAACGGGACCGGGCGCCATCTCCTGGAGCAGCCGGACATACCAGCCCATACCGGACAAACGGGCCTGGTCGAAGCGGCCGAAGGTCGCCTCGTTGGACACCATGTGCTCGGCCATCGCCCGCAGCAGCCATTCGCCCTCGCCGTCGTCCACCCGATAGGTATCGAGCATGACCACGCTCGCGGGCGCGGGTCCGCCCACCGCCTCCAGGTGCTCGGTGAGGAGGTAGGCCAGCAGACCGCCCGAGGAGTACCCGAGTAGCACGAACGGATCTCCTTGCGCCGCTTCGAGAACGCTGCGCGCCAGGGCCTCCAAGGCCGCCGTCGGCGTCGCCGGCAGGGATTCTCCCGTCCGGCAGCCGATCGGCGACAGCGCCACGACATCACGGGCGGTGCGCAGGTGCGAGGCGATCCTGGCGTACTGATGCGCGCCGCCGGTGGCCAGTGGCGGTGTGAGGCAGATGATCCGTGGCAGCGCCGAACCCGCGGCGACTCGCGCCGGAGCAGGGAGCCGATCCAGTTCGGATGCCGACGCGAACTGCTCGCGCAGCTCCGCCGCCAGATTCAACAGGGCGAAGCCGGTGCCGACTCGCCCGGATTCCACTGCGCCGCGGAACATTCCGTACAGCGAGTCGTCCTCGCTCACCCGTCCGCTGTCGTCTCGGGTGGCTGTGGTGAGCTCCTTCCGCAGGTATCGGGCCAGTGCCGCAGGCGTTTTGTGATCGAAGATCGCGGCGGTCGGCAGGGTCAGGCCGGTGGAGGCATTCAGCGTTGTCCGCAACTCCATGGCGGCCAGTGAGTCGAACCCGGCCTCGAGGAAGTCACGCTCGGGGTCAAGCGCGTCGGCGCTCTCGTGCCCGAGCAGTCTGGCGGCGTTCTCGAGGATGTGGGTCCGGAGCCACTGTTCCTGCTCGGACTCCGGGAGCTGTGCCAGCTGCCTGCGCAGCGCTCCCGTGTCCTGCGTTCCGCTGCCGTGCCGGCGCCCGGCCCGCTTGGCCAGGTCGCCGAGCAGTGCGGGCACCGCGTCCCGGGCGCGCAGCGCGGCCAGGTCGATCTCGACCGGCACGTGCACCGGACGCGTCGTGGATACTGCCGCGTCGAACAATTCGAGCGCCTTGTCCGCGGTCAGCGGCGGCATGCCCTGGCGGCGCATGCGCAGCCGGTCGGCCTGGTTGAGCCATTGCGACAGTCCGGTTTCGATGTCCCACAGGCCGTAGGCGAGCGAGGTGGCCGGTAGGCCCTCGGCGTTCCTGAAGGTGGCGAGGGCATCGAGGAACACGTTGGCCGCCGCGTAACCGCCCTGCCCGGCAGGCAGGATCGAGCCTGCCACCGAGGAGATCATCACGAACGCGGACAGTCCGGCGTCGCGGGTGAGTTCGTGCAAATACCACGCGGCGTCGGCCTTGGCGCCGAGGCAGTAGTCGATCTGCTCCGGCGCCAAGGTGTCGACCAGACCGTTGTGGGCGACGCCCGCCACGTGGACGACCGCACCCAGCGGATGCTCCGCGGGTATCGAAGCGAGCAGGTCTCGCAACGCATTCCGGTCGGTGACATCGCAGGCGGCCACGCGGACCCGGGCGCCGAGAGCGCCGAGTTCGTCGATCAGATCCGCGGCGGCGTCCGGTCCGCGACGACCGGCCAGCAGCAGGTGCCGCACACCGTGTTCGGTCACCAGATGTTCGGCGAGGTGGCGACCGATGCCGCCGGTACCACCGGTAATCAGCACCGTCCGTTCGGGATCCCATGGTGCCTGTCGCTCCGGGTCGGGCGACGCGGCGCGAACCAGGCGTGGCACCCGCACCCCGTCGGCGTCGACAGCCAGTTCCGGCTCACCCGAGATCGCCGCGGCGACAAGGCGATCCGCCGCTGTCGCCACACGCGCCTCGATGAGCACGATCCGCCCGGGGTGCTCCGCCTGCGCCGCGCGCACCAGACCCCACACCGCGGCCGCGGCCGGGTCGGCCTCGGAGTCGGTGATCACAGCCAAAGTGGTCGCGGCGTACCGCTCTTCACTCAGGAACTGTTGGATGACGCCGAGCGTGCGGTGCAGCCCCGTCCGCAACCGGGCCGGCACGTCGTCGCCGTCGACCGGGGGCCGGAAGAGCAGGACCGACGCCGGCTCCGGCGCGCCCCATTCGGCCCACGAGACTCCCGCCGCCGAACGCAGTTCCGGACCGGGCCGCCAGGTGAGCTCGTACAGCGCGTCCTGCGAGGACCGGGCCGCCCCGGAGAGCAGTTCGACCGACAGCGGGCGCAAGGCGAGCGACCGCACCGAAAGCAGTGGCGCACCACCGGAATCGGCCATCGCCAGGGTGACTTCTCCCTGATTCAGCCAGGTCAACCGGACTCGCACCCGCCGGGCGCCGTCCGCGTGCACACGCACCGAAGACCACGCGAACGGCACCAGGGTCGGCCGCTCTGCCTGCTCGTCCACACCCTCGGGAAGGCCGAAGGACAGTGCGTGCATGGCCGAGTCGAGCAGCGCGGGATGCACACCGTAGCCCTGGGCCGAGGTCTGCTCGGGGAGAGCGACTTCGGCGAAGAGATCCGCCCCGCGCCGCCACAGGGCCGAGAGCCCTTGGAAGGCGGGCCCGTAGTGGTACCCGTTCTCCGCGAGTTCGTCGTAGGCCCCGTCCAACGGCACGGCCGTGGCACCGGCCGGTGGCCACTGCACGAAATCGGCCCAGCCGTCGTCGCCGGCCGCTTGGCCCGGGCTCACCGTGCCGTGCGCACGGTGGGTCCACGAGAGCGACGGATCGTCCTCGTCCTTGCGCGAGTAGATGTCGAGCCCTCGGCGACCGGTCTCGTCGCTGTCGCCGACGATCACCTGGATCTGCACTCCGCCATGCCCGTGCAACACCAGCGGAGCCAGCAGTGTGAGTTCCTCGAGTTCCGGGCAGTCGACCTGGTCTCCGGCGTGTACAGCGAGCTCGACGAATCCGGTGCCGGGGAGCAGCACCGTGCCGAGCACGTCATGATCGGCCAACCAGGGATGGGTGGCCGTGGACAGGCGGCCGGTGAACCTGACGCCACCGCTCTCCGGCTGTGCCACCATCGCGCCGAGCATGGGGTGCTCGGTGGACCGCAGGCCGAGCGCGTGCGCCTCGCCGGTGTGCAGTGGGCCCGTGGCCCAGAAGCGGCGGTGCTGGAAGCTGTAGGTCGGGAGGTCGGTCTTCGTGCCACCGACTCCGGCGTAGTAGCTGGTCCAATCCACCGTCGCACCGGTGACGTGCAGCCGGGCGAGGCCCGTCAGCAGGGTCGCGGGGGTCGCGTTGTCCCGCCTGGCGAGAGCGATTGTGGTTGCGGTATCGAGGGTTTGGGCGATCATCGGGGTCAGCACCGCATCGGGACCGACCTCGGCGAACCTGGACACGCCGAGCTCGGCGGCCGTGGCGACCGCGTCGGCGAATCGGACGGTCTCCCGGACCTGACGCACCCAATACGACGGATCCGACATCTCGTCGGTCACCCGTGCACCGGTCACCGTCGACACCAGCGGGATCCGAGGGCGGGCGAACGCCAAACCCTGTATCGCTGTGGCGAATTCGGCCAGCATCGGTTCCATAGACGCCGAATGGAAGGCATGCGAAACACGCAACCGATGCGTGCGCCAACCCTTGTGCGCACACCGCTCAGCGACGGCGACGACATCGTCCTCAGCGCCGGAAAGCACCACCGACGCAGGGCCATTCACCGCAGCGATCGACACCTCACCGGCCAGCAATGGCAGCACGCCGGCCTCGGACGCACCGACCGCCACCATCGCTCCGCCAGTGGGTAGCGCCTGCATCAACCGCCCACGGGCAGCCACCAGCACACACGCATCCGCCAGAGACAGCACACCCGCCACATGCGCGGCAGCCACTTCCCCGATCGAGTGACCGGCCACCACATCGGCACGGACTCCCCAGGATTCGAGCAACCGGAACAGCGCCACCTCGAACGCGAACAAACCCGCCTGCGCGAACACGGTCTGGTCCACGAGGTCAGCACCGGCCAACGCCGCATTCAACGAAACCTGCTGCCCCAGCAGCGGATCCAGCTCGGCGACAATCGCGTCGAACACCTCGGCGAACGCCGGATACGCGCCGCGCAGCTCAGTGGCCATACCGGCCCACTGCGCACCCTGACCCGAGAACATCAGACCCGTCGAACCCGACGTCACCCGGCCGATCACCACACCGGGGGCCTGCTCACCGGCAGCCAACGACCGCACGCCCGCGAGCAGATCATCACGGCTCTCGGCTACCACAACCGCGCGATGTTCGAAAACAGCGCGCGTGGACGCCAGTGAGAAGCCGACATCCGCCGGATTCAGGTCGCGATCACCCACATGGGAAGCGAGGCGAGCAGCCTGACCGCCGAGCGCCTCGCCGCTTCGTGCCGAAATCACCCAGGGCAGTGGTCCGTCAGCGCGGTCCGTCGCCACCGGCGCCTGATCCACCGCCGGAGCCTGCTCGACGATGAGGTGAGCGTTGGTGCCGCTGATACCGAAGGACGACACACCCGCACGACGCGGACGATCCACCTCCGGCCACGCCACCGCCTCGGTCAGCAACCGGATATGACCTTCGCTCCAATCGACTTTGGTGGTGGGTGCATCGACGTGCAGGGTCTTGGGCAGCACGCCGTGGCGCATGGCCATCACCATCTTGATCACGCCGCCCACACCCGCCGCGGCCTGGGCGTGACCGATGTTGGACTTCAACGACCCCAGCCACAGCGGCCGATCCGCCGCACGGTCTTGGCCGTAGGTCGCAAGCAGCGCTTGGGCTTCAATGGGATCGCCCAGCGTCGTACCCGTGCCGTGGGCCTCCACCACATCAACCTCGACCGGCGAGATCCCGGCATTCGCCAGGGCTTGGCGAATCACGCGCCGCTGCGACGGACCGTTGGGTGCCGTGAGACCGTTCGACGCGCCGTCCTGATTCACCGCCGAACCAGCGATCACCGCGAGCACCTGATGGCCGTTGCGACGGGCGTCGGACAGGCGCTCCAGCACCAGCACACCGGCGCCCTCGGACCACCCGACGCCATCGGCGGTGTCGGAGAAGGACTTACACCGACCATCCGGAGACAAGCCCCGCTGACGGCTGAACTCCACGAAGGTCTCCGGGGTGGCCATCACCGCCACACCACCGGCCAGCGCCAGGTCACATTCACCCGACCGCAGCGACTGCGCGGCCAGATGCATGGCCACCAGGGACGACGAGCAGGCCGTGTCGACCGAGACGGCCGGGCCCTCCAATCCCAGGGTGTAGGAGATGCGACCGGAGACGAGACTGCCGGTCGCGCTGTTCCCGCTGCCCTGGGCGTAGTCGTGGTACATGACGCCGGTGAACACGCCGGTCGAGCTGCCGCGCAGCACCGCCGGATCCACACCGGCGCGTTCCAGCGCCTCCCAGGTCGTTTCCAGGAGTTGGCGCTGTTGCGGATCCATCATCGTGGCTTCGTTGGGGCCGATGCCGAAGAAGTTCGCGTCGAATTCCGCAGCGGTGTGCAGGAATCCACCTTCCCGGGTGTAGGACTTGCCCGCGCGGCCCGGTTCCGGATCGTAGATGCCGGTGATGTCCCAGCCTCGATCGGTCGGGAGGGTCGACACCGCATCCCCGCCGGCCCGGACCAGTTCCCACAGTTCCTCGGGGGACGTGACGCCTCCGGGGTAGCGGCAGGCCATTCCGACGACGGCGATCGGGTCCGTGTCGACGGCCCTGCTGGCGGTCACCTCGACGTCGCGGCTGGTGCCGGCGAACTCGTCGGCCAGGTATTTCGCCAGGGCCTGAGGTGTCGGGTAGTCGAACACCAGGGTCGCGGGCAGCTGCAACCCCGTCACGGCCTTGAGAGCGTTGCGGAACTCGATGGCGGTGATCGAATCGAAGCCCAACTCGCCGAAGGCTCTGTCCGCCGCGACCGCGTTCACGTTCTGATGCCCCAGAATCGTGGCGACCTGCGCACGCACGATCTCCACGAGCACATCGAAACGTTCGCTCTCGGGAGTGTTCGCCAGCCGAGCCCGCAGCGCCGTGAAGGCGCCCGAGGCCGCCTTGCGGCGAGCCGGGATGAGGCCCGCGAAGAGCGCCGGCGCGGCAGTGCCCGCGCTGCGGATGCTCTCGAAATCGAGACGGGCGAGAACCGGAGCCGCCACGTCGATCTCGAGAGCGGCATCGAACAGTGCGAGGCCCTGCACCTCCGACAGCGGCAGCATGCCTGAACGCGAAAGGCGTTGACGGTCAACGTCACTGAGTTGTCCGGCCATGCCACCGTCCCAGAGACCCCAGGCCAGAGAACTACCGCGGCCACCCGCAGCCCTGCGGTGTGCCGCCAGCGCGTCCAGGCATGCGTTGGCCGCGGCGTAGTTGCCCTGGCCGGGGTTGCCGAAGGCACCGGCGACCGAGCTGAACAGCACGAACGCCTGCAATGGCAGTCCGGCGGTGAGTTCGTGCAGATGCAGCGCGGCATCGACCTTGGGCCCCAGCACCGTATCCATGCGTGCCGCGGTCAGCGAGGCGATCGCACCGTCATCGAGGACGCCGGCCATGTGGAACACGCCGGTGAGCGGACGATCGGCGGGCACGCCTGCCAGCACCTCGGCGAGGGCGCCACGATCGGCGACATCGCATGCGGCGAACTCGACCTCGGCACCCAGCTGCCGCAGCTCTGTCCCGAGTTCTGCAGCGCCAGGCGCGGATTCGCCGCGCCTGCTCAACAGCAGCAAGCGACGAACACCGCGGGTGGCGACCAGATGCCGGGCGAACATCCCGGCGAGCAACCCGCCCGCGCCGGTGATCAGAACGGTGTCGCCCGGATCGAAGGCGGGAGCGACGGTCGGCGCGGTGGCGGCCGCTCGGCCCAACCGCGCGATGTGCACCTGCCCGGCACGCACGGCGACCTGCGGTTCGGCCGCGGCCACGATGCCGCCGAGCAGCCCGTCGAGAGCGGAGTCGCTGTCGATCAACACGATCCGGCCGGGGTTCTCCGCCTGCGCGGAGCGGACCAGGCCACCCACGGCGGCACCGGCCAGGTTCGTAATGTCCTCCCCGGCAACCGAAACCGCGCCGCTGGTTCGAACCACCAGCACCGATTCGATGAATCGCCGGTCTGCGATCCAGGCCTGCAGGATCTCCAGAACATCATGCGTCGCAGCATGAATGGCAGCCGGATCGTTGCCCGTGGGGCACTCCAGCACGACCACCGGCGGGACCTGCTCACCGAGATCCGGCCACACTGCCGCGGTGACCTCGGTAGGACGCATCGTGATCGGCGTCCAGTCGATCTGCAACAGCCCATTGCCGACGACGGATGTGCCCGTGGTCAGCTGCGCGGGATCGATCGGCCGGGAGGCCAAGTGCCGCACGGTCGCCACCGAAGCACCGGTCGAGTCCGCCAGGTCGATGGCGACGCCGTGCTCACCGGCACGGGTGAGCCGGACACGCAGGGCATCGGCGCCGGCCGCGTGCACGGTGACGCCGGACCATTCGAACGGCAGCGCGAGCCCGGCGCCCTCCGCCGATGCGTCCTCGTCAAACCGCAACGCGTGCAACGCCGCATCGAGCAACGCCGGATGCAGACCGAACCGCTCCGCCTCGGCGCGGGCCGCCTCGGGCAGTTCGACCTCGGCGTAGAGCAGCCCATCCGCCGCGCGCCACACCGACTTCAGCGCCTGGAACACCGGACCGTAGTGATAGCCCTGCGCATCGAGCGAGTCGTACGCACCATCGATGTCCACCGCGACCGCATCGGCCGGCGGCCATTGCACCAGATCGACAGGTGCACTGCCGATTTCGGGTGCGAGCACACCTTCGGCGTGCAAGGTCCATGCCGGTGCCGCATCGACACCGTCCTCGGAGCGGGAGAAGATCCGCACCGCGCGACGGCCGGTCTCGTCCGGAGCGCCGGCCACGACGCGCACCGCGAGTCCCGCGGATTCCGGGAGTGCCAGCGGGACCTGGAGGACCAGTTCCTCGAGGGTCGAGCAGCCGACCTGTTCGCCGGCGTGCAGGGCGAGTTCGACCAGACCGGTACCGGGGAACAGTACGGTGTCCATGACCGTGTGGTCGGCGAGCCAGGGGTGTGCCTGCACCGACAGCCGGCCGGTGAGGGTCACCGCGTCGGAATCCGGTTGCGACACCACCACCGCGGCCAGGGGGTGTCCGGTGGCGGCGAGGCCCATGGCCCGGGCGTCACCGCCGACGGCGGAGCCGTCGAGCATCCAGTAGCGGCGGCGCTGGAAAGCGTAGGTGGGCAAGTCGATTCGCCCGGCTCCGGTACCGGCGTAGAGGCCGGCCCAGTCTACGTGAGCGCCGGTCACGAACAGCCCGGCCACTCCAGCCAGCACGGACGACGCATCCGCCTCCCCACGACGCGCCAACGCCACCACCGCGACAGCACCGTCATCGAGGGTCTGGGCGACCATCGGGGTCAGCACCGCGTCGGGTCCGACCTCGGCGAACCGGGACACACCCATACCCGCCATCGCGATGACCGCATCGACGAAACACACGGTGTCCCGGACCTGACCGACCCAATACGACGGATCCGACATCTCGTCACCGATCCGGGCACCGGTCACCGTCGACACCAACGGAATACTCGGGCTAGCGAACGCCAAACCCTCGATCGCCGAACCGAACTCGGCCAGCATCGGCTCCATCAGCGCCGAATGGAAGGCATGCGACACCCGCAGCCGGTGCGTCCGCCAACCCTGCTCGGCACACCGCTCAGCGACAGCAAGAATACCATTCTCGACCCCGGAGAGCACCACCGACGACGGACCATTCACCGCCGCGATCGACACCTCATCAGCGGGCACGTCACCGGCCGCCAGCAGCGCCCGAACATCGGTCTCGGAGGCACCGACAGCGACCATCGCCCCACCAGTGGGCAATGCCTGCATCAACCGGCCACGCGCGGCCACCAGCACACACGCATCCGCCAGAGACAACACACCCGCCACATGCGCCGCAGCCACCTCACCGATCGAATGACCCGCCACCACATCCGCACGCACACCCCACGACTCGAGCAGACGAAACAACGCCACCTCGAACGCGAACAAACCCGCCTGCGCAAACACCGTCTGGTCGATCACGTCGGCACCGGCCAAGGCTTCACTCAGCGAAACCTGCTGCCCCAGCAGCGGATCCAGCTCGGCGACGATCGCGTCGAACACCTCGGCGAACACCGGGTGCGCCGCACGCAGTTCGGTAGCCATACCGGCCCACTGCGCACCCTGACCCGAGAACACCACACCGGTCAAGCCCGCCACCACACGACCGGACACCACACCAGGAGTCGTTTCACCGCGGCCCAGCGCTCGAGTGCCGGCCCGCAGGCCGTCCTGCTCGGGGGACAGCACCACGGCGCGATGGTCGAACAGCACCCTCGAAGTCACGAGCGAGAAGCCGATGTCGATCGGGTCGTGATCGTGCTCGTCCGTATGGGATGTCAGGCGGGCAGCCTGCTCGGCAAGAGCTTCGCCGGTACGTGCCGAGAGCACCCACGGCAGCACTGCACCGGCCGGGGCGGTCCTGGCCGCCGGAGCCGGGGCCGCTGCCGGAGCCTGTTCGACGATGAGGTGGGCATTGGTGCCGCTGATACCGAAGGAGGACACACCGGCACGACGCGGTCGATCAACGTCCGGCCACGTCACCGGCTCGGTCAGCAACCGGATATGGCCTTCGCTCCAATCGACTTTGGTACTGGGCTGATCCACGTGCAGCGTTCGCGGCAGCAGGCCATGGCGCATCGCCATGACCATCTTGATGACACCACCCACACCGGCAGCGGCCTGAGCGTGACCGATATTGGACTTCAACGAACCCAACCACAGCGGACGATCCGCCTCGCGGTCCTGCCCGTAGGTCGCGAGTAGTGCCTGGGCTTCGATCGGATCGCCCAAAGTCGTTCCCGTGCCATGAGCTTCGACCACATCCACGTCGGCCGAAGTCACCCGGGCATTGGCCAGCGCTTGGCGGATGACCCGCCGCTGCGAGGGACCGTTGGGTGCGGTCAGACCATTCGACGCGCCATCCTGGTTCACCGCCGAACCGGCGATCACGGCGAGAATCTGGTGGCCATTGCGCTGGGCGTCGGAGAGTCGTTCCAGCACCAGCATTCCGGCGCCTTCGGACCAGGCGACGCCGTCGGCGGCGTCGGCGAAGGACTTGCATCGTCCATCCGGTGCGAGCCCGCGCTGGCGGCTGAACTCGAGGAACATGTCCGGGGTGGCCATCACGGCGACACCACCGGCCAATGCCAGATCGCACTCCCCCGACCGCAGCGACTGCGACGCCAGATGCAGCGCCACCAGCGACGACGAACACGCCGTGTCCACCGAGACGGCCGGGCCCTCCAATCCCAGTGTGTAAGCGATCCGGCCCGAGACCAGGCTGCCGCCGGTGCTGGCTCCGGTCCCGGTTCCCTGGGCGTAGTCGTGGTACATCACGCCGGTGAACACACCGGTCGAACTGCCGCGCAGCACCGCCGGATCCACACCGGCGCGTTCCAGCGCCTCCCACGAGACCTCCAGCAGCAACCGCTGCTGAGGATCCATCATCGCGGCTTCGTTGGGGCTGATCCCGAAGAACTCCGCGTCGAATTCCGCTGCGGAGTACAGGAATCCGCCGCGTCGCGTGTAGGTCCTGCCTGCTTTGCCGGGTTCGGGATCGTAGATGCCGTCGATGTCCCAGCCACGATCCACCGGCAACTCACCGGTGGTGTCGGCACCCGAGACGACGAGGCTCCACAGATCCTCCGGCGACATGACGCCACCCGGATAGCGACATCCCATCGCCACCACGGCAATCGGCTCGTCGTCGGCTCGGACTCGACTGGTCGCGAGCTCTTCGACGACTCCGGCGCCGGTGAGTTGCGAACCGATGAACTCCGCGACGACCTGCGGATTGGGGTAGTCGAAGACGAGGGTGGCCGGTAGTTGCAGACCGGTCGCGGTATTGAGTTTGTTGCGGAATTCGACAGCGCTGAGCGAGTCGAACCCGAGCTGCTGGAAAGCCTGCTGGGGTTCCACAGCTGCCATGGACGCGTGCCCGAGAATGTCGGCGGCAGTGGACCGGACGAGTTCGAGCAGTGCGCTGTCGCGATCGCTGTCGGAGAGACCGGCCAGCTTCCGCAGGAATGCCTGACCTGCCGCGGTGCGAGTGTGGCGACGCACGGGCGTCGGCACGACCGCGCGCAGAAGCGCCGGGATCCGCTCGCCCTGGGTTCGCAGGATGGCCGGATCGACTCGCAGCGCGACCAGTTGGGCCAGGTCGGTGGCGATCGCCGAGTCGAACAGCGCCAGGCCCTCGGCCTCGGTCAGCGGCGGGTAGCCCTGCCGCCGCATCCGGTCGAAGTCGCTCTCGGACAGCTCGGCGCCGAGCGCGGTGGACCGCGCCCACAACCCGTAATCGATGGATGTCGCGGGCAATCCCAGGCCGCGACGGTGGGCCGCGAGCGCATCCAGGAAGACATTCGCGGCGGCGTAGTTCGCTTGGCCGGCGGCCAGCACCAGGCCACCCGCCGACGACACCAGCACGAACAACTCCAGCGACCGGTCGCGGGTGAGTTCGTGCAGATGCCACGCGGCGTCGACCTTGGGCCGGAACACC
Source organism: Nocardia sp. NPDC051981 (assembly GCF_040680715.1). Taxonomy (NCBI): domain Bacteria; kingdom Bacillati; phylum Actinomycetota; class Actinomycetes; order Mycobacteriales; family Nocardiaceae; genus Nocardia; species Nocardia sp. NPDC051981. The sequence goes on from NZ_JBFAXK010000027.1 coordinate 26,599, forward strand.
CGCTCGATGCGGTCGGGCGTGATCGATTCGATCAGGCCGTTGTCGGCGGTTCCGGCCGCGTGGATCACTCCGGCGAGAGGGTGCTGGTCGGAGATGGTGTCGAGCAGGGCGGCCAGCGCGTTTCGATCGGAGACGTCGCACGCGGCGATGGTGACCTCGGCGCCGAGCTCGACGAGTTCGTCCCGAAGCTCGGTGGCTCCCGGCGCATCCGGACCACGACGACCGGTCAGAAGCAGTTGGCGCACACCGTGTTCGGTCACCAGGTGCCGGGCGATCACCGCACCGAGACCACCGGTGCCGCCGGTGATCAGCACCGTGCCCGACGCTGCCGATCGAACAATCGTGCCCGAAGCGTGGCGACTCAAACGCGGCACGAGCACGCTCGTGCCCCGCAGTGCGACCTCGGGTTCCGACGCGACAGCGGCGACCGCGGTCGCGGCGGCGAGCAGCTCACCGTCGTCATCCAGATCGATAAGCTGGAAACGACCCGGGTGTTCCGCCTGCGCTGCCCGTACCAGCCCCCACACCGGGGCCTGATCCAGCCGCACCTGCTCCGCATCGGCGACGGTCACTGCCTGCCTGGTGAGCACCACCAAACGGGAACCGGCGAAACGAGATTCGGCCAGCCATCGCTGAACGGTATCCAGGACACCGGTGACAACCTCCCGTGCGGCCTCCGGCTCGGGGCCGTCACCGCGGGGGCAGTCCAGCACGACGATCTCAGGGACAACCGCGTCGGGGTTCGCATCCAGATCGGCGATCAACGCCGCGAGATCACGATGGCCGGGCACCCCGTCAGCGCCGCCCTGATCAGAACCGAGGAGCGCCACCCGATCCGGCTCGACCGTCACCCCCTCCGACAACCCGGCGGCGACCCACTCCACACCGAACAGGGCTTCCGACGCGTGGCGGCCGCCGAGCCGCTCGGCCGACACCGGCCGGGAGACCAGCGCATCCACCGACAACACCGGTTGCCCTTGCCCGTCGGCCAGCTGGACGGCGAACCTATTGTCCTGCACCGCGATACGTACTCGCACTGAGGCAGCGCCGATCGCGTGCAGCGCCACCCGGTTCCAGGTGAAGGGCAGCACCGGCGAATCACCGCCACCGTTGCGACGGCCGTGCACGATTCCGGCATGCAGAGCGGCGTCGAACAATGCGGGATGGATGCCGAAACCGCCGGCTCCCTGCGGATCCGGTAGCGCCACCTCGGCGAACAGTTCTGCATCGCGCTGCCATGCGGCCTGCAAACCCTGGAACAGGGGGCCGTAGCCGTATCCGAGATCGAACAGCTCGTCGTAGACGCCGTCGATCTCCATCGGCCGCGCACCGGCCGGAGGCCACGCGGCAAGATCGAAATCCGCCGCCACCTCGTCCGGCGCGAGCACACCTTCGGCGTTCAATGTCCACGCCGACGCGGAATCGACGCCACTGTCGGGGCACGAGAAGATCCGCACGCCGCGACGACCCGCGCCGTCCGGGGCAGCGACCACCACGCGCACCGCGACCCCGGCCGACTCCGGAAGCACCAGCGGCGCTTGCAGGACCAGCTCGTCCAGGGTCGGGCAGCCGACGTGTTCTCCGGCCCGCAGGGCGAGTTCGACCAGTCCGGTACCGGGCAGCAGGACCGTGTCCATGACCTTGTGATCGGCCAGCCATGGCTGGGTCTGGGCCGACAAACGGCCGCTGAGCGCGACCACCTCGGAATCCGGCTGCGAGACCACGGCCGAAACCAGCGGATGCCCGCTGGCCACGAAACCCATCGACCGGGCGTCGCCACTACCGGTGGACGTCGGAGCCATCCAATAGCGCCTCCGCTGGAAAGCGTAGGTGGGCAGGTCGATTCGCCGGGCACCGGAACCGGTGTACAGAGCGGCCCAATCGACCTGGGCGCCGGTCACGAACAACCCGGCCACTCCGGCCAGCAGTGTCGGCGTATCGGCCCGATCGCGACGCGCCAATGCGACCGGCGCGGCGGCACCGTCATCGAGGGTCTGGGCGATCATGGGGGTCAGCACCGCGTCGGGACCGACCTCGGCGAACCTGGACACGCCCGAATCAGACATCGCCACAACGGCATCCGCGAAGCGCACCGACTCCCGGACCTGACCCACCCAGTACGACGGTTCGCACATCTCGTCGACGATTCGAGCGCCGGTCACGGTCGACACGAGCGGGATGCTCGGGCGAGCGTACGCCAAACCCTCGATTGCCGTGGCGAATTCGGACAGCATCGGCTCCATCAGAACCGAATGGAAAGCGTGCGAGACACGCAGTCGGTGAGTGCGCCACCCCTGTTCGGCGCAACGATCGGCAACGGCCACGACGTCGTCCTCGACGCCGGACAACACCACCGACGACGGGCCGTTGACCGCCGCGATCGACACCCGGCCGGCCACCAGCAGCGGCAGCACATCGGCCTCCGACGCGCCGACCGCGACCATCGCCCCACCAGTGGGCAAACCCTGCATCAACCGGCCACGCGCCGCGACCAGCACACACGCATCCGTGCGAATCAACACCCCGGCGACATGCGCGGCCGCCACCTCACCGATCGAGTGTCCGGCCACGACATCGGCGCGCACGCCCCAGGATTCGAGCAGACGGAACAACGCCACCTCGAACGCGAACAAACCCGCCTGCGCGAACACGGTCTGGTTGACCAGATCACCGTCGGCCAACGCCTCGCTCAGCGAAACCTGCTGCCCCAGCAACGGATCCAGCTCGGCGACGATCGCATCGAATGTCTCAGCGAATGCCGGATACGCCGCACGCAGCTCGGTAGCCATACCGGCCCACTGCGCACCCTGACCCGAGAACACCACACCGGTCGAACCCGACATCGGGCGACCGGTCACCACACCGGGTGCCTGCACACCGGTAGCCAACGACCGTAGTCCCGAGAGGAGACCTTCACGCCCCTCGGCCACGACGACAGCACGATGCTCGAGCACGGTACGCGTGGACGCCAGCGAGAAACCGATATCGATCGGATCGTGTTCGCCCACAGACGATGCCAATCGAAGAGCCTGGCCGGCGAGAGCGTCACTACCGCGCGCCGAAACCACCCACGGCAGCGCCGCCGGAACGGTCTCGACCACCGGCACCGACTCCGCCACCGGAGCTACCGGTGCCTGCTCGACGATGAGGTGAGCGTTCGTGCCGCTGATACCGAAGGACGACACACCCGCACGACGCGGACGATCCACCTCCGGCCACGCCACCGCCTCGGTCAGCAACCGCACATGGCCCTCGGACCAGTCGACCTTGGTGCTGGGCTGATCAGCGTGCAGCGTTCGGGGTAGAACCCCGTGCTGCATCGCCATCACCATCTTGATCACGCCACCGACACCGGCCGCGGCTTGGGCGTGACCGATGTTGGACTTCAACGACCCCAGCCACAATGGCCGATCCGCCGCACGGTCTTGGCCGTAGGTCGCAAGCAGCGCTTGGGCTTCGATCGGATCGCCCAGCGTCGTACCCGTGCCGTGGGCCTCCACCACATCAACCTCGACCGGCGAGATCCCGGCATTCGCCAGGGCTTGGCGAATCACGCGCCGCTGCGACGGACCGTTGGGTGCCGTGAGACCGTTCGACGCGCCGTCCTGATTCACCGCCGAACCAACGATCACCGCGAGCACCTGACGGCCGTTGCGACGGGCGTCGGACAGGCGCTCCAGCACCAGCACACCGGCACCTTCGGACCACCCGACGCCATCGGCGGTGTCGGAGAAGGACTTACACCGACCATCCGGAGACAAGCCCCGCTGACGGCTGAACTCCACGAAGGTCTCCGGCGTCGCCATCACCGCCACACCACCGGCCAATGCCAGATCGCACTCCCCCGACCGCAGCGACTGCGACGCCAGATGCAGCGCCACCAGCGAGGATGAACACGCCGTGTCCACGGTGACCGCGGGGCCTTCGAGGCCGAAAACGTACGAGACCCGGCCCGAGACCAAGCTCCCGGTTGCGTTGTTCCCGGTTCCTTGCGCGTAGTCGTGGTACATCATGCCGGTGAACACACCGGTCGAGCTGCCGCGCAGCACCGCCGGATCCACACCGGCGCGTTCCAGCGCCTCCCACGAGACCTCCAGCAGCAACCGCTGCTGAGGATCCATCATCGCGGCTTCGTTGGGGCTGATCCCGAAGAACTCCGCGTCGAATTCCGCTGCGGAGTACAGGAATCCGCCTTGACGGGTGTACGTCTTGCCCGCGTGACCGGGTTCGGGGTCGTAGATGCCCTCGATGTCCCAGCCACGATCCGTCGGCATCTCGCCGGTGGCATCGATGCCGGAGGTGACCAGATTCCACAGGTCTTCGGGCGAGGCGACACCGCCGGGATAGCGGCAGCTCATCGCCACCACCGCAATCGGCTCGTCGTCGACGGCCGCGCTGGCGACCAGCTCGACGTCTCGGCCGGTTCCGGTGAATTCATCGGCCAGATATTTCGCCAGCGCCTGCGGTGTCGGGTAGTCGAATACCAGTGTCGCGGGCAGTGATAGGCCGGTGACGGCTTTGAGGGCGTTGCGGAACTCGACAGCGGTGATCGAGTCGAAGCCCAGCTCGCCGAAGGCCTTGTCCGCCGCGATCGCGTTCGTGTTCTGATGACCGAGAATCGCCGCGACCTGACCGCGCACGATCTCCACGAGCACACCGGAACGCTCGCTGTCGGGAGTGGTGGCCAGACGAGCACGCAATGGCGTCGCCGTACCTGAGGCCGCTCTGCGGCGAGCCGGGATCAAGCCGGAAAACAGTGCGGGCACGGCGAATTCGGTGCCCCGCAGGCCGTCCAGATCCAGGCGGGCGAGAACCGGAGCGGTCACGTCGCTCGCGGTGGCGGCGTCGAACAACGCCAGGCCCTGGTCCTCCGACAGCGGCAGCAGGCCCGACCGCGAAATGCGGTGCAGGTCAGCATCGCTGAGCTGCCCGGCCATGCCCCCGTCCCACAGACCCCAGGCCAGAGACTGTGAGTGGCTGCCCGAGGACCTGCGCAGTGCCGCGAGCGCATCCAGGCACGCATTGGCCGCGGCATAGTTGCCCTGTCCGGCATTGCCGAACGCGCCGGCCACCGAGCTGAACAGCACGAACGCTTTCAGCGGCAGGCCGGCGGTGAGTTCGTGCAGGTGCAGGGCGGCATCGACCTTGGGGCCCAGCACCGCATCCATCCGGGCCGGGGTCAGCGACGCGATGGCGCCGTCGTCGAGGACGCCGGCCATATGGAACACGCCGGTGAGCGGGTGGGCGGCAGGCACATTCGCGATCGCCTGCGCGAGTGCCTCGCGATCGGCGACATCACACGCGACGAACTCGACCTCCGCGTCGAGCCGCTGTAGCTCCGTGCGCAATTCCGCGGCGCCGGGAGCAACCTCGCCACGTCGGCTCAGCAGCAACAGGCGACGCACACCATGGGTGTCGACCAGGTGCCGGGCGAACAGTCCACCGAGCAGACCACTCGCACCGGTGATCAGAACCGTCTCGTCCGGAGCGAAGGAGTCGGTCGCCGAAGCGGTCGCCACGGTGGCCCGGCTCAGCCGCGCACCGTGTACCTGACCGGCACGCACGGCAACCTGTGGTTCCTGCGCGGTGAGAATCCCGCCCAGCAGCCCGTCGATCGCGGAGTTGGTGTCCACCAAGACGATCCGGCCGGGGTTCTCTGCCTGCGCGGAGCGAACCAGGCCGCCGACGGCAGCACCGGCCAGGTTCGTAATGTCCTCCCCGGCCACCGATACCGCTCCACTGGTCCGAACCACCAACGTCGACTCGGCGAACCGAGAATCGGCGATCCAGGACTGAACCACCGCGAGAGCTGCATGGGTCGCGGCGTGGATGGACGCGGGGTCGTTGCCCTCCGGGCAATCGAGCACGACCGCGGCCGGAACCTCGTCACCGAGATCCGCCCACGACACCGCGCCGACTTCGGCCTCCCCCACCGAGATCGGCGCCCAGCCGATCTGGAACAGCGCATTGCCGACCGCGGATGCGCCGCCCGTGAGCTGCACGGGATCGATGGGCCGGGAAGCCAGCTGCCGCACCGTCGCCACCGGGGTACCGGTCGGGTCCGCCAGATCGAGGGTGACCGCGTGCTCGCCGACGCGAGTGAGCCGGACGCGCAGCGCGCCCGCTCCGGTCGCGTGCACGGCGACACCGGACCACTCGAACGGCAAGGCCAGCCCGGCACCCTCCGCGGACATGCCATCGGCGAAGCGCAGAGTGTGCAGCGCGGCATCGAGCAATGCCGGATGCACGCCGAACCGCCTGGCGTCCGGACGGGCCTGCTCCGGCAGCTCGACCTCGGCGTAGAGCAGGCCGTCGGTGCCCCGCCACACCGAGGTCAGCGCCTGGAACATCGGACCGTAGTGATAACCCTGCGCATCGAGGGAGTCGTAGACACCGTCGATATCGACGGCGGTGGCGCCGGCGGGCGGCCACTGCGCCAAATCCGCCGGCGCGCTGTCGAATCCCGATGCGAGCACACCTTCGGCGTTCAATGTCCACAACGGCACCGCATCGACACCGTCATCGGGGCAGGAGTAGACCCGCAGCCCGCGTCGGCCTGCGGCGTCCTGGGCACCGACCACCACGCGCACCGCGACGCCGGCCGACTCCGGCAGCACCAGCGGCACCCGTAGGACCAACTCCTCGAGGGTCGGGCAGCCGACCTGCTCCCCCGCCTGCAGGGCGAGTTCGACCAGACCCGTGCCGGGGAAGAGCACGGTGTCCATCACCCGGTGATCAGCCAGCCATGGATGCGTCTGCGCCGACAGTCGGCCGGTGAGGGTGACCGCATCGGAATCCGGTTGCGACACCACCACCGGGACCAGGGGATGTCCGGTGGCCGCCAGGCCCATCGCCCGGGCATCGCCACCGACAGCGCCCGCGGCGATCCAGAAGCGCCGATGCTGGAATGCATAGGTGGGCAGGTCGATTCGCTGAGCTCCGGAGCCGGTATAGAAGCCGGCCCAATCGACGTCGGCACCGGATACGAACAGCCCGGCCACGCCGGACAGCACGGCGAACGAATCGGCCCGATCCCGGTGCGCCAAGGCCACGACCGCGGCGGCATCGTCGAGAGTCTGGGCGATCATGGGGGCCAGCACGGCGTCGGGTCCGACCTCGGCGAACCGGGACACGCCCGAATTCGCCATCGCGGCAACCGCATCAGCGAACCGCACGGTGTCGCGGACCTGACCGACCCAATACGACGGATCGATCATTTCGTCGGTGACCCGGGTGCCGGTGACCGTGGACACCAACGGGATGGTGGGGCGAGCGAACGCCAAACCAGCTATCGCCGTGGCGAACTCGGCCAACATCGGTTCCATCAGGGCCGAGTGGAAAGCATGCGACACCCGCAACTTGTGTGTACGCCAACCACGCTCGGCACACACCTCGACAGCGGCGGCGACCGCGTCTTCGACGCCGGAGAGCACGACCGACGACGGACCATTCACCGCCGCGATCGACACTTCACCGGCCACCAGCAGCGGCAGCACATCGGCCTCGGAGGCACCGACCGCCACCATCGCCCCACCGGCGGGCAGCGCCTGCATCAACCGGCCACGCGCGGCCACCAGCACACACGCATCCGCCAGAGACAACACACCCGCCACATGCGCGGCAGCCACCTCACCGATCGAATGACCCGCCACCACATCAGCACGCACACCCCACGACTCGAGCAGACGAAACAACGCCACCTCGAACGCGAACAAACCCGCCTGCGCAAACACCGTCCGATCAACCAGATCAGCACTCGCCAACGCCCCACTCAACGAAACCGACTGCCCCAGAAGCTGATCCAGCTCCGCGACAATCGCATCGAAAGCCTCGGCGAACACGGGGTACGCGGCACGCAGTTCGGTAGCCATACCGGCCCACTGCGCACCCTGACCCGAGAACACCACACCCGTCGAGCCCGCCACCACACGACCGGACACCACGCCAGGAGTGATTTCGGTGCGGCCCAGCGCCCCGACTCCCGCCAGGAGACCATCGCGGTCCTCGGCCACCACAACTGCGCGATGCTCGAAAACAGCCCGCGTGGACGCCAGCGAGAAGCCGATATCGATCGGATCATGTTCGGCCACAGCCGATGTCAGGCGAACAGCCTGACCGGCGAGCGCCTTGTCGGAGCGTGCCGAAACCACCCACGGGAGCCAGCCACCGGCCGGGACGGTCTTCACCGCCGCCACCTGATCCACCATAGGCTCGGTCACCGGGGCCTGCTCCACGATGACGTGTGCATTGGTGCCGCTGATACCGAACGAGGACACACCCGCACGACGCGGACGATCCACCTCCGGCCACGCCACCGACTCGGTCAACAGTCGCACGTGACCCTCGGACCAATCCACCTTCGTGGAGGGCTGATCCACATGCAGGGTCTTGGGCAGCACGCCATGGCGCATCGCCATGACCATCTTGATCACACCACCCACACCGGCAGCGGCCTGGGCGTGACCGATATTGGATTTCAGCGAGCCCAGCCACAATGGCCGGTCCGCGTCGCGCTCCTGCCCGTACGTCGCCAGCAGCGCCTGGGCTTCGATCGGATCACCCAGAGTCGTACCGGTGCCGTGGGCTTCGACGACATCCACCTCCGCCGGGGACACCCCCGCATTGGTCAGGGCCTGGCGGATGACCCGTCGCTGCGAGGGACCGTTGGGTGCGGTCAGACCATTCGACGCGCCATCCTGATTCACCGCCGAACCGGCGATCACCGCGAGAATCTGATGCCCATTGCGCTGGGCGTCGGAGAGTCGTTCCAACACCAGAACACCGACGCCCTCGGACCAGCCGACACCATCGGCGTTGTCGGAGAAGGACTTACACCGACCATCCGGGGACAAGCCCCGCTGACGGCTGAACTCCACGAAGGTCTCCGGCGTCGCCATCACCGCCACACCACCGGCCAGCGCCAGATCGCACTCCCCCGACCGCAGCGAGGCCGCCGCGGAATGCATTGCCACCAATGAGGACGAGCACGCCGTGTCCACGGTGACCGACGGCCCTTCCAGGCCGAACACATACGAGACCCGGCCGGAGGCAATGGATCCTGAGTTCGCATTGGCTGGATAGTCGTGGTACATCATGCCAACCCAGACGCCGGTCCGGCTGCCCTTCAGCGAGCCGGGGTCGACACCGGCCCGCTCGAACGCCTCCCATGAGGTTTCCAGCAGCAGGAACTGCTGCGGATCCATGAGAGCGGCTTCATTGGGACTGATGTTGAAGAAAGCCGGGTCGAATTCACCTGCGGAATGCAGGAATCCGCCCTGGCGGGTGTAGGTGGAATTCGGTGTCTCCCCGGTCGCGTCGTAGAGGCGATCGATATCCCAGCCACGATTGCCGGGGAACTCCGAGGTCGCGTCCGTTCCCTCCGCGACCAGATTCCACAGCTCCTCAGGCGAACTGACCCCACCCGGGTACCGGCAGGCCATACCCACAATCGCGATCGGTTCGCGAAGAGCCGCGTCGAGCTTGCGGTTGCGGGCACGCAACCGCTCCGTCTCCTTGAGCGAGACGCGCAATGCCTGAGCGAGCTTCTGAGTATTGTCTTCGGGCTTCGTCATTAGTGTGCTAGCTCTTCCTAAGGTCAGCGTGACTCGTCGGCGAATGTCGCCGTCAGTCTTCTGAGGAGTTGTTGTAAGCCAGGTCGATCAGGTCGTCGATATCGAGCTCGTCGATCGATTCCTCGGTGATGCCGTGCTCGATCTCGCCGGGGCTTTCCTGCCCGCCGGCGAGTTTCATGAGGGCATCCAACAGGCCCGCGTCGCGCAGGCGGGTGAGCGGAATCGTCTGGAGAGCTCGGCGAATATCGTTCTCCGACAGATCTGTCGATTGGCCGGTGTGGTGCTCGTCGGTGAACTCGTCGGCCAGGTATTCGGCCAGCGCCTGCGGCGTCGGGTAGTCGAATACCAGCGTCGCCGGCAACCGCAGGCCCGTCACGGCTTTGAGGGCATTGCGGAACTCGACAGCGGTGATCGAATCGAAGCCCAGCTCGCTGAAGGCCCGGTCGGCCGCGATCGCATTCGCGTTCTGATGACCGAGTACCGCCGCGACCTGACCGCGAACGATTTCGGCGAGCACACCGAGGCGTTCGCTCTCGGGAGTATTCGCCAAACGAGTCCGCAGTGCCGCGGGCGCGTCCGAGGCCGCTTTGCGGCGCGCCGGGACCAGGCCGGACAGCAGGACCGCGGCGAACCCCGCGTTGCGGAGGCTCTCCAGATCGAGACGGGCGAGGATCGGAGCCGCCGTATCGATTCCGGTGGCCGCGGCGAACAATGCCAGGCCCTGTTCTTCCGACAGCGGCAGCATGCCGGAACGGGACATGCGCTGCCGGTCGACCTCGCTGAGCTCGGTGGCCATACCGCCGTCGGTGCCCCACAGACCCCACGCCAGCGACTGTCCGCTACGCCCGGATGCCCTGCGGTGCAATGCCAAGGCGTCCAAGCATGCGTTGGCCGCGGCATAGTTGCCCTGACCGGGATTGCCGAATGCACCGGCCGCCGAACTGAACAGCACGAACGCCTTCAACGGCAGATCGGCGGTCAGCTCGTGCAGGTGCAGGGCGGCGTCGACCTTGGGCCGCAGGACCGTGTCCATGCGATCCGCGGTGAGCGAACCGATGGCGCCATCGTCGAGCACACCGGCCGTATGGAACACACCTGTGAGCGGGCGGTCCGCCGGGATGGCGGCCACTACGTGCGCGAGCGCGCCACGGTCGGTCACATCGCAGGCGACGAACTCGACCTCGGCACCGAGATGCTCCAGTTCCGCCCGCAACTCGGCTGCGCCCGGGGCGGACTCACCGCGCCGGCTCAGCATCATCAGGTGACGGACACCCTGGGTGCCGACCAGATGCCGGGCGAACAGTCCGCCGAGGAAACCGCTGGCTCCGGTGATCAGAACGGTTTCGTCCGGACCGAGAGCGGCACTCGGCGCTGCAGCGGTCGGCGCGACGGCACGGGCGAGTCGCGCGACATGCACCTGAGCGCCACGCACGGCGGCCTGGGGCTCCCCGGAGGCCAGAATTCCGCCGAGCAGCCCGTGCAGGTCGGAATCGGTGTCCACCAACATGATCCGGCCCGGGTTCTCCGCCTGCGCGGAGCGCACCAGACCACCGACGGCGGCACCGGCGAGGTTCGTAATGTCTTCCCCGGCAATCGATGCAGCGCCGCTGGTCCGAACCACGAGCACCGACTCGCTGAACCGGTGATCGGCAATCCAGGACTGAAGTACTTGCAGCACACTGTGAGTCGCGGCACGAACTCCGGCGGGATCATTACTCGCCGGGCAGTCCAGCACTACGGCGGCCGGAACCTCGTCACCGAGATCCGCCCAGGACACGGCGCTGATCTCGGCCTCGGATACCGAGAGCGGGGTCCAGTCGACCTGGAACAGCGCGTTGCCGACGGTGGGTGCGCCGGTGGTCAGCTGTGCGGGATCGATTGGCCGGGAGGCCAGATGCCGCACCGTCGCCACCGGAGCACCGGTAGGATCCGCCAGATCCACGGCCACCGCATGCTCGCCGACGCGGGTCAGCCGGACGCGCAATGCGCCCGGTTCCGCCGCGTGCACGGTGACACCGGACCACTCGAATGGCAATGCCGGTCCGGTTCCCTCCGCGGACAGGTAGCCCGCCAGGCGCAGTGCGTGCAGAGCGGCATCGAGCAGAGCTGGATGCAGCCCGAAACCCTTGGCGTCCTGCGGATCCGGAAGGGCGACTTCGGCGTATACCTCATCGCCGCGCTGCCATGCCGCCTGCAAGCCCTGGAAGAAGGGACCATAGCCGTACCCGGCATCGAGCAGCTCGTCGTAGACACCGTCGATGGGCAGGGGCTGCGCACCGACCGGAGGCCACGAGGTGAGGTCGATGGGGGTCGCCATTTCATCCGACGCAAGTGCGCCTTCGGCATTCAGCGTCCACGACGTCGCGGAATCGACGTCGCCATCGGGGCAGGAGTAGATCCGCACCGCGCGACGGCCGGTCTCGTCCTCGGCCGCGACCACGATGCGCACCGCGACACCGCCGGACTCCGGCAGCACCAGCGGAGCCTGCAGCACCAAGTCCTCCAAACTGGTGTGGCCGACTCGCTCCCCGGCATACAGGGCGAGTTCGACCAGACCGGTGCCGGGGAACAATACGGTGCCCAGGACCCGGTGATCGGCCAGCCACGGATGGGTCTCCACCGAGAGGCGACCGGTCAGGATCACCGCGCCGGAGTCCGGTTGTGACACCATCGCCGAGATCAGGGGGTGCCCGGTAGCCGCCAGACCCATGGCCCGGGCGTCACCGGTACCCGCGGACCCCTCGCGCATCCAGTAGCGGCGGCGCTGGAAAGCGTAGGTGGGCAAGTCGATTCGCTGGGCTCCCGTGCCGGCGTACACACCGGCCCAGTCGACGGGGGCGCCGGCCACGAACAGCCCGGCCACCGCGTTCAACACGGCCGACGCATCGGCATGGTCTCGACGTGCCAGCGCCACCACCGTTGCGGCCGAGCCATCCCCGTCATCGAGGGTCTGGGCGACCATGGGGGTCAGCACGGCGTCGGGTCCGACCTCGGCGAATCGGGACACACCCATACCCGCCATCGCGGTGACCGCATCGGCAAAGCGGACGGTCTCGCGAACCTGATCCACCCAGTACGACGGATCCGACATCTCGTCACCGATCCGGGCACCGGTCACCGTCGACACCAACGGGATGCTCGGGCGGGCGAATGCCAAACCCTCGATCGCCGTGCAGAATTCGGCCAGCATCGGCTCCATCAGCGCCGAATGGAAAGCATGCGACACCCGCAACCGGTGCGTCCGCCAACCCTGCTCGGCACACCGCTCAGCGACAGCAAGGACATCGTTCTCGACGCCGGACAGCACGACCGACGACGGACCATTCACCGCCGCGATCGACACTTCACCGGCCACCAGCAGCGGCAGCACATCGGCCTCGGAGGCGCCGACAGCGACCATCGCCCCACCGGCGGGCAGCGCCTGCATCAACCGGCCACGCGCGGCCACCAGCACACACGCATCCGCCAGAGACAACACACCCGCCACATGCGCCGCAGCCACCTCACCGATCGAATGACCCGCCACCACATCAGCACGCACACCCCACGACTCGAGCAGACGAAACAACGCCACCTCGAACGCGAACAAACCCGCCTGCGCAAACACCGTCCGATCAACCAGATCAGCACTCGCCAACGCCCCACTCAACGAAACCGACTGCCCCAGAACCGGACCCAGCTCCGCGACAATCGCATCGAAAGCCTCGGCGAACACCGGGTACACGGCACGCAATTCGTCAGCCATACCGGCCCACTGCGCACCCTGACCCGAGAACACCACACCCGTCGAGCCCGCCACCACACGACCGGACACCACGCCGGGTGCCTGCACACCCGCAGCCAGTGCCCGCGCTCCCGCGAGGAGACCATCACGGTCCTCGGCCACCACAACTGCGCGATGCTCGAAAACAGCCCGCGTGGACGCCAGCGAGAAACCGATATCGATCGGATCATGTTCGGCCACAGTCGATGTCAGGCGGGCGGCCTGATCGGCGAGCGCCTCGGCGCTGCGTGCCGAGAGCATCCACGGCACTACGGTCGGCACCGCATCCCGGGGAGCCTGTTCCACCGTAGGCTCGGTCACCGGGGCCTGCTCCACGATGACGTGTGCATTGGTGCCGCTGATACCGAACGAGGACACACCCGCACGACGCGGACGATCCACCTCCGGCCACGCCACCGACTCGGTCAACAACCGGACATGGCCCTCGGACCAATCCACCTTCGTGGAGGGCTGATCCACATGCAGTGTTCGGGGCAGCACGCCGTGCTGCATCGCCATGACCATCTTGATCACACCGCCCACACCGGCCGCAGCCTGGGCGTGACCGATATTGGATTTCAGCGAGCCCAGCCACAATGGCCGGTCCGCATCACGATCCTGCCCGTACGTCGCCAAAAGCGCTTGAGCCTCGATCGGATCACCCAGCGTCGTACCCGTGCCGTGGGCCTCCACCGCGTCCACCTCGACCGGTGAGACACCGGCATTGGCCAGCGCTTGGCGAATGACACGCCGCTGCGAGGGACCATTCGGCGCGGTCAAACCATTCGACGCGCCATCCTGATTCACCGCCGAGCCAGCGATCACCGCGAGCACCTGATGACCATTGCGCTGCGCGTCGGACAACCGCTCCAACACGAGAACACCGGCGCCCTCGGACCAGCCCACGCCATCGGCCGCGTCGGCGAAGGACTTGCAGCGTCCATCCGGGGACAGACCCCGCTGACGACCGAACTCGAGGAACATGTCCGGGGTGGCCATCACGGCGACACCACCGGCCAATGCCAGATCACATTCCCCCGACCGCAGCGACTGCGACGCCAGATGCAGCGCCACCAGCGACGACGAACACGCCGTATCCACAGTGACCGCAGGGCCTTCCAGGCCGAACACGTAGGACACCCGGCCCGAGACCAAACTGCCTGCGGCGCCGCTACCGGTGCCGGTCGCCTGGGCGTAGTCGTGGTACATCACGCCGGTGAACACACCGGTCGAACTGCCGCGCAGCACCGCCGGATCCACACCGGCGCGCTCCAATGCCTCCCACGAGACCTCCAGCAGCAACCGCTGCTGCGGGTCCATCACGGTCGCCTCATTGGGACTGATCCCGAAGAAGTCGGCATCGAATTCCGCTGCGGAGTACAGGAATCCACCCTGGCGTGTATAGGTCTTGCCCGCCTTGCCGGGTTCGGGATCGTAGATGCCCTCGATGTCCCAGCCACGGTCCACCGGCATCTCGCCGGTGGCGTCGATACCCGAGGTGACCAGACCCCACAGGTCTTCGGGCGAGGCGACGCCACCGGGATAGCGGCAGCTCATCGCCACCACCGCGATCGGGTCATCGCCGGTTCGGACCCGGCTGACCGCGACCTCCTCGACGGCGGCGCTGCCGGTGAGCTGGGAGTCGATGAACTCGGCGACGATCTGCGCATTGGGGTAATCGAAGACGAGCGTCGCGGGCAGTTGCAGACCGGTCGCGGTATTGAGTTTGTTGCGGAACTCGATGGCGCTCAACGAATCGAAACCGAGCTGCTGGAAGGCCTGCTGGGGTTCGACAGCTGCCATGGAGGCGTGCCCGAGGATCTCCGCAGCCACCGTTCGCACGAGGTCGAGCTGAGCGGTCCTGCGATCGGCGTCGGACAGTCCGGCCAGCGTGCGCAGGAAGGCCTGGCCCGCCGCCGGAGTCCGGCGGCGGACCGGGGCGGGCACGAGCGCGCGGACCAGGGCGGGAATCTGCTCGCCCCGGGTCCGGAGCACGGCCTTGTCGACCCGTAGCGCCACCAGCTGGGCGGTATCGGTCGATATCGCCGCATCGAAGAGCGCCAGACCCTCGGCCTCGGAGAGCGGCGGGAAACCCTGCCGGCGCATCCGGTCGAAATCGTCCTCGGACAGTTCGGTCCCGAGTCCGCTCGAGCGCGCCCACATTCCGTAATCCAGGGACGTGGCAGGCAATCCCAGGCCGCGGCGATGAGCCGCCAGCGCGTCGAGGAAGACATTCGCCGCGGCGTAGTTCGCTTGGCCGGCAGCCAGCACCAGGCCGCCCGCGGACGACACCAGCACGAACGATGACAGCGAGATGTCGCGGGTGAGCTCGTGCAGATGCCAGGCCGCGTCGACCTTGGGCCGGAAGACGCCGTCGATACGATCCGCGGTGATCGACTCGATCACGCCGTTGTCGGCGGTTCCCGCCGCGTGCACCACACCCGTCAGCGGATGCTGATCCGACATGCTGTCGAGCAGTGCCGCGAGCGCGTCTCGATCGGACACATCGCACGCGGCGATGGTGACCTCGGCGCCGAGCTCGGCCAGCTCCCGACGAAGCTCGGCAGCGTCGGGAGCATCCAGGCCACCCCGAGAGGTCAGAAGCAGATGGCGCACACCGTGTTCGGTCACGAGGTGCCGGGCGATCACCGCGCCCAGACCACCCGTGCCACCGGTGATCAGGACGGTGCCCGGTGTTGCCGATCGATCGATCGTGCCGGGTGCGTGAGCGGTCAGACGCGGCACGAACACGCTCGTGCCGCGTAGGGCCACCTCCGGCTCCGACGCGACAGCGGCGGCCACGGCCGCCACGGCGGACGGATCACCGGATTCATCCAGATCGAGAAGCTGGAAACGACCTGGGTTCTCCGCCTGCGCGGCACGCAGCAAACCCCAGACCGGCGCCTGCGCCAGATCCACCGACTCGGAATCATCCATGGACACTGCGTGTTTGGTGAGTACCACCAAACGAGAACCGGCGAAACGAGTGTCGGACAACCAACCCTTGACGGCGTCGAGGACGCTGGCCGCGACCTGCCGTGCGGCTCGAGGCGGCGCACCGTCGAAGTGAGGGCACTCGAACAAGACGACCTCGGGAACAACCGAATCGGGATCGGCATCCAGATCGGCGGTCAATCCCGCGAGGTCACGATGATCGACGGTCGTCGGCGACGGCGCGACAGGGACCCAATCCACCCCGAACAGGGCTTCCGACACCCGGTCCGCGCCCAGGCGTTCAGCCGAAACCGGCCGAGAGACCAAGGCCCCCACCGACATCACCGGCCGACCCTGCTCATCGGCGAGCTGCACAGCGAACCGGCCCTCTGCACGCACGATGCGCACCCGCAGCGCGGGAGCACCCGCCGAGTGCAACACGACCCGGTTCCAGGTGAACGGCAGCACAGCGGCACCACCGTCACGGCCGTGCACGATCCCGACATGCAGGGCCGAATCGAACAGTGCCGGATGGATTCCGAAACCCTTGGCGTCCTTCGGGTCCGGCAGCGCGACCTCGGCGAACAACTCGTCGTCGCGCTGCCAGGCCGCCCGCAACCCTTGGAAGAACGGGCCGTAGCCATATCCGATGTCGAGCAGCTCGTCGTACACGCCATCGACGGGCAACGGCTGCGCACCGGCCGGAGGCCAGGCGGTGAGGTCGAAGTCGGCCGGCACCTCGCCCGGTGCGAGAACACCTTCGGCGTGGAGCACCCACGGACCCTGTGCCGTCTGCTGCGAATGGACGGTCAGCCGTCGACGACCGGCGTCGTCGGCCGCGGCCGCCACCACCTGCACTGCGACACTGCCGTCGGCCGGCGCCGTCAACGGGGTGTGTAGCACGAGCTCCTCCACCACCGCGCAACCCAGCAGCCCACCGACGTGGGCGGCCAGCTCGACGAAACCGGTGCCCGGCAGCAGCACGGTGCCGAGCACGCTGTGGTCGGCCAGCCATTCGACGGAGTCCAGCGACCAGCGGCCGGTGAAGCTCACCGCGCCCGAATCCGGGTGCGGCACAACCGCACCGAGCAGGGGATGGTCCACCGCGTCGAGACCGACCGAGGTGACGCCGCCCAGTTCGGCGCCGAGCCACGACTGGGCCAGCATCTGCCGGGCATCGAGCCAGAAGCGCTCGTGCTGGAAGGCATAGGTGGGCAGGTCGATTCGCCGCGCCCCGGTACCGGTGTAGAAACCGGCCCAGTCCACCTCCGCGCCGGAGACGAACAGCCCGGCCACCGCACGTACGACGGTCGTGGCGTTCGCATTGTCACGCCTGGTCAGCGCGATTGCTGTTGCGGTATCGAGAGTTTGGGCGACCATCGGGGTCAGCACCGCATCGGGACCTACCTCGGCGAACCTGCTCACGCCCAGGCGGGCCATTGCGGTGACCGCGTCGGCGAACCGCACCGTGTCCCGGACCTGACCGACCCAATACGACGGGGCCGACATGTCGTCGCCGACCTCGGCGCCGGTCACGGTCGACACCAACGGAATACGCGGACTGCCGAAGGCCAAACCCGCTATGGCCGTCGCGAATTCGGCCAGCATCGGCTCCATGAGGGTCGAGTGGAAGGCATGCGAAACGCGCAGCCGATGTGTCCGCCAGCCCTGCTGGGCACACCGCTCGACGACAGCGACGACAGCGTCCTCGCCACCGGACAGCACAACCGAAGCAGGGCCATTCACCGCGGCAATCGACACCTCACCGGCCAGTAACGGCAACACATCTGCCTCGGACGCACCGACCGCCACCATCGCTCCGCCAGCGGGAAGCGCCTGCATCAACCGGCCACGGGCGGCCACCAGCACACACGCATCCGCCAGCGACAGCACCCCGGCCACATGCGCGGCAGCCACCTCACCGATCGAATGACCCGCCACCACATCAGCACGCACACCCCACGACTCGAGCAGACGGAACAACGCCACCTCGAACGCGAACAGGCCCGCCTGCGCAAACACCGTCCGATCAACCAGATCAGCACTCGCCAACGCATCACTCAACGAAACCGACTGCCCCAGAATCGGATCCAGCTCGGTAACGATCCCGTCGAACGCCCCGGCGAACACGGGGTACGCGGCACGCAGTTCGGTAGCCATACCGGCCCACTGCGCACCCTGACCCGAGAACACCACACCCGTCGAGCCCGCCACCACGCGACCGGACACCAATCCGGTGGCCGGTGCGCCCACGGCCACCGCTCGCACACCTGCCAGCAGACCATCGCGGCCCTCGGCCACGACCACCGCACGGTGCTCGAAAACACTGCGCGTCGACGCCAGCGAGAAACCGATATCCACCGGATCCCGTTCGCCCGCAAACGATGTCAAACGCTCGGCCTGAGCGGCGAGAGCCGCGCTACCGCGCGCCGAGACCACCCACGGCAGCACTCCACCGGCCGCGACGGTCTCGACCACAGCCGGAGCCGGGTCCGCCGCCGGAGCCTGCTCGACGATGACGTGAGCATTCGTGCCACTGATACCGAACGAGGACACACCCGCACGACGCGGACGATCCACCTCCGGCCACGCCACCGCCTCGGTCAACAGCCGGACATGGCCCTGGGTCCAATCGACCTTGGTGCTGGGCCGATCGACATGCAGCGTCTTGGGCAGCACGCCGTGGCGCATGGCCATCACCATCTTGATCACGCCACCCACACCGGCCGCGGCCTGGGCATGACCGATGTTGGACTTCAACGACCCCAGCCACAGCGGGCGATCGGCATCCCGGCCCTGCCCGTACGTGGCCAGCAGCGCTTCGGCCTCGATCGGATCACCCAGTGTCGTGCCGGTGCCGTGGGCCTCCACCACATCGACGTCGGCCGAGGAAACCCTGGCATTCGCCAGCGCTTGACGGATCACCCGCCGCTGCGACGGACCGTTCGGCGCGGTCAGGCCGTTCGACGCGCCATCCTGATTCACCGCCGAACCGGAAACCACTGCGAGCACGTCATGACCATTGCGGCGGGCGTCGGACAGCCGCTCCAGCACCAGCACACCGGCGCCTTCGGACCACGCCACGCCGTCAGCGGTGTCGGAGAAGGACTTGCTCCGCCCGTCCGGGGCCAGCCCGCGCTGACGGCTGAACTCCACGAACGTCTCCGGCGTCGCCATCACCGCCACACCACCGGCCAATGCCAGATCACACTCCCCCGAGCGCAGCGACTGCGCGGCCAGGTGCATGGCCACCAGCGAGGACGAGCACGCCGTATCCACGGTGACTGCCGGGCCCTCCAGGCCGAACACATACGAAACCCGACCGGAGGCAATGGATCCCGCGTTCGCGTTGACCGGATAGTCGTGATACATCATGCCGGTGAACACCCCGGTCGAACTGCCGCGCAGTTCCGCCGGATCGACTCCGGCCCGCTCCAACGCCTCCCAGGAGGTTTCCAGCAGCAGGAACTGCTGGGGATCCATCACCGCGGCTTCATTGGGGCTGATGCCGAAGAACGCGGGATCGAATTCGCCTGCGGAGTGCAGGAATCCGCCCTCGCGCGTGTAGGTGGTGTGCGGCCTCTCGCCGGTGGGGTCATACAGACGGTCGGTATCCCAGCCTCGGTTCACCGGGAACTCCGACGTCGCGTCGATCCCGTTCGCGACGAGATTCCACAGCTGCTCGGGAGAACTCACGCCGCCCGGGTACCGGCACGCCAT
The DNA here is from genome assembly GCF_040680715.1 of Nocardia sp. NPDC051981. Classification (NCBI taxonomy): domain Bacteria; kingdom Bacillati; phylum Actinomycetota; class Actinomycetes; order Mycobacteriales; family Nocardiaceae; genus Nocardia; species Nocardia sp. NPDC051981. The sequence goes on from NZ_JBFAXK010000027.1 coordinate 46,588, forward strand.
GCCGACGATCGCAATCGGTTCGTCGTCGGCGGTCTTGGTGGCGGTGACGGCGATGTCGCGTCCGGTGCCGGTGAGCTCGTCGGCCAGATAGGCGGCCAGGGTGCGTGGTGTCGGGTAGTCGAAAACGACTGCGGCCGACAGTGACAGGCCGGTGGCGGTCTTGAGCCGATTGCGCAGCTCGACCGCGCTCAGGGAATCGAATCCCAGGTCCTGGAAGGCGGAATCGGGTTCGATCGCGGAGGCATCGTCGTGACCGAGCACGGCCGCGATGTGGGTGCGCACGGTCGCGAGTACCGCCTGCCGCTGCTGATCGGCATCCAGACCGGTGAGTCGCTGCCGGAGACCGGATGCCGCCGCCGAGGTCGCCGCCGCTGGACGCCGGGCCACGGCAGGCGCCAGTTCCCGCAGCAGCGGCGGCAGGAGTCCCGCCTCGGCGCGAGCGCGGATCGCGGTGGTGTCCACGGCCGCGATCACCGCCAGCGCCGTGTCCTGTGCGAGCGCCGCATCCCATCCAGCCAGCGCCTGCTCGTCCGGCATCGCGGTGAAGCCGCCGCGGCTCATCCGGGCCACATCGGTCTCACCCAGGTGTCCGGTCATGCTGCCCGAGCGTGCCCACGGACCCCAGGCCAGCGATTGCCCGGCCAGTCCCCGTGCACGCCGGTGCGCCACCAGGGCGTCGAGGAAGGTGTTCGCGGCCGCGTAGTTGGCCTGCCCGGGTCCGCCGATGGTGCCGGACACCGAGGAGAACACCACGAACGCAGCCAGATTCAGATCCGCGGTCGCCTCGTGGAGGTACCAGGCGGCATCTGCTTTCGGCGCCAGGACCGTGTCCAGCCGCTGCGGGGTCAGGGACGCGATGATCCCGTCGTCGAGCACACCCGCGGCGTGGATCACGGCGGTCAACGGCTCGGGCGCGTCGGCCAGGAGTCGGGCCACCGCATCGGCGGCGGTGACGTCACAGGCCGCGACTCGCACCTGTGCGCCCAGGTCGGTCAACTCGTCGCAGAGGGCTGACACGCCCTCGGCCTGCGGACCGCTGCGGCTGACCAGCAACAGCGACCGCACGCCGTGCTCGACGACCACATGCCGGGCCACCACGGCACCCAAACCGCCTGTGCCGCCGGTGATCAGCACCGTTCCCGCGCCGAAGGCGGATTCCTCGCCACGTGTGGATGACACGGGTGCAGGCCGAGTGAGTCGAGCGGTGTGGGTGACGCCGGCCCGCGCGACCACCTGGGGTTCGTCCACGGCCAGGACGGTGGCCGCGAGTCGCTCGTCGAGGCCGGTGTCCGCGTCCACCAGGACAATTCGGCCGGGGTCCTCCGTCTGCGCGGTACGCACCAAGCCCCACACGGCGGCACCCGCGAGGTCGGTGAGGTCTTCACCGGGCAGGGCGACCGCGCCGCGCGTGGCGACCAGCAGGGTGCTCGAGGCGAACCGGTCCTGATCCAGCCAGGCCTGCATCACCTCGAGGATTCGTGCGACCTCGGTGTGGGTGGTGGTCACCACGTCAGTGCCGGTGTGTTCGTTCCAGCCGGACCCGGCCTCGACGATCACCACCGGGGGTACCGGTGACTGCGGATCCAGCCGATCCCACCGGCCCACAACGACATCCGCCACCACGGGCTCGGACGCGCTCGGCGACCACACCAGTTCCAGCAGCGGATCGGCCGCGCCGCTCGCACCGGCGGCGGCCAGCTGTGCCAATGGCATCGGGCGGGGCGTCACCGAACCCGACAGCACGGGTTGTCCCTGCTCGTCGCCCGCCCACACCGATACCGACGATCCGGTCGTGGTCAGACGCACGCGCAGCACCGGCGCTTCGACCGCGTACAGCGACACCGACTCCCAGGAGAACGGCAACACCACCTGGCCCGCCGCCACGGTGAACGGTGAATCCGGCTGTCCCGCAGCCTCTTCGGACACCCCGGCTAGCAGTCCCGCCTGCAAGGCCGCGTCCAGCAGTGCCGGATGGATGCCGAACCCCTCGGCTCGCATCCCGGCGTCCGGATCGATGGCGACCTCGGCGAACACCTCGTCGCCGCGCCGCCACAGCGCCCGCACGCCCTGGAACGCGGGGCCGTAGTCGTAACCGCGTGCCAGCAGGGCCGTGTACGCGGCCGAGACATCGAGAGCGGTCGCCTCGGCAGGCGGCCAGGTCTGCGATTCGGGTTGGGTGGCGTCGTCGCGGGTGGTCAGCAGACCCCGCGCGTTGAGTACCCACTCTCCGTCGCGATCGTGTTCGGCGCGAGAGTAGATCGATACCGGCCGTCGCGTGAGTTCGTGTTCCGGCCCGCCGACGACGACCTGGATCTGGACACCGCCGGACGCGGGCAGGACCAGGGGCGCCCGCAGTGTCAGTTCGTCGATCGCCGGGTACCCGGCTTCGGCGCCGGCGCGCAGCGCCAGCTCCACGAAACCGGTCCCGGGCAGCAGGACCGACCCGGCCACCGCATGGTCGGCCAGCCAGGGATGGGTCGCCACCGACAACCGGCCGGTCAACAGCACGCCACCGGATTCGGGTTCCGAGACCACCGCGCCCAGCAGCGGATGCTGCACCGCACCCAAACCTGCGGCCTCGACACCGGCAGTGCCGTGCGCAGCCTCGAGCCAGTAGCGGCGACGCTGGAAAGCGTAGGTGGGCAACGACACTCGCGAAATCGGCCGACCGGCGAAGAACGCGGTCCAGTCCACCTCGAGGCCGACCGTGTGCGCGTGGGCCAGGCAGGTGACGAACTGCTCGACCTCGGCCCGCCCTCGACGGGCTCCAGCGATCACCAACAACTGGGATTCGAGGTCCTCGGGCAGGCATTGCCGGGTCATGGCCGTCAGGACCGCATCGGGACCGATCTCCAGGAACCGGCGCACACCCGAGACCGCGAGAGTTTCGACGCCCCGGGCGAACTGAACACTCGCCCGCACCTGCTGGACCCAGTACGCGGGCTCGAGTACCTCATCACCGGCGATCCGGCCGGACAGATTCGAGACCAGCGGAATCTGGGGGCGGCGATAGGTCACTTCCCGTGCGACAGCGGCGAACTCGGCCAGCATCGGATCCATCCGGTGGGAATGGAACGCATGCGACACCCGTAGCCGCGAGGTTTTGCGGCCACGGTCGGTGAACCACTGCTCGAGCGCCGTCACCGCGTCCTCGTCACCGGAGACCACCACGGCCGCAGGCGAATTCACGGCGGCGATGGACGCGCGGTCCGCACGGCCGGCGAGCGCCTCGGACACCTCGCGCTCGGTGGCCGCGACGGCCAGCATCGCGCCGCCCTCGGGCAGCCGGCCCATGAGGCGGCCGCGCGCCGCGACCAGCCGGCACGCGTCCGGGAGCGACCACACACCGGCGACGTACGCGGCGGCCAGCTCACCGATCGAATGGCCGATCAGGAAATCCGGTGTCACACCGAAGGATTCCAGGAGCCGGCACAGTGCGACTTCGTAGGCGAACAGTGCGGGCTGGGTGAACTCGGTCCGATCCAGCACGGCGGTATCGGCAGCGCCGACCTGCCGGCCGGTAAACATCACCTGCTTCAGCGATCCGCCCAGCAGTGGATCGAACTGTGCGCACACCTCGTCCAACGCGGCGGCGAATGCCGGAAACGCCTCGGCTAGTTCACGTCCCATTCCGGCCCGCTGTGCGCCCTGCCCGGTGAACAGGAAGGCTGCCTTGCGCGTGACCGCCTGCGCCGCCGTCACGCCCGCGGCCGTGCTCGCCGATCCGTGCTCCGCCAGCGCTGCCAGTCCGGCCAGCATGGCGTCCCGGTCGCCGGCGACCACCGTGCCCCGCCAGTCCAGCCGGGCGCGGGTCGTCAACAGCGAATAGGCGATCTCGTCGGTGGTCAGGTCGGGGTGTTCGGTCACCCACCGCCGCAGTTTGCCCGCCTGCGCGCGCAGGCCGTCCTCGGTCTTCGCCGAGACCAGCCACGCGGAGACATCGGACGCCACGACCGGTGCACCCTGATCGGGGGCCTCGTCCGTTGGTTCGGCGGGGGCCTCTTCCAGGATCAGATGCGCGTTCGTTCCGCTGGCGCCGAAGGAGGACACGCCGGCGCGGCGCACCCGCTCCCCCGCCGGCCACGGTTCGGCCGCGGTGAGCAGCCGCACCGAGCCCGCCGACCAGTCCACGTGCGGAGTCGGAGCGTCGACATGCAGTGTGGCGGGCAGCGTTTCGTGCCGCAGCGCCTGCACCATCTTGATCACGCCGCCGACACCGGCCGCGGCCGAGGTGTGCCCGATGTTCGACTTGAGCGAACCGAGGCGCAGCGGAGCACCGACGCGTCCGCGGCCGTAGGCAGCGATCAGCGCCTGGGCCTCGATCGGGTCGCCGAGGGTGGTGCCGGTGCCGTGCGCTTCGACCACATCGACGTCGCCGGGCGTCAGACCGGCATTGGCGAGGGCCTGCGCGATCACCTTTTCCTGCGATGGGCCGTTCGGGGCGGTCAGACGGTTGCTGGCGCCGTCCTGGTTGATCGCGCTGCCGCGGATGACCGCGAGGACGGGGTGGCCGAGACGGCGGGCATCCGACAGTCGCTCGATCGCGAGCATGCCGAGGCCCTCGGAGAATCCGGTCCCGTTCGCCGCCGCCGCGAAGGCCTTGCACCGCGCGTCCGGGGACAGCGCGCGCTGGCGGCCGAACGCGATCAGCAGGGCCGGATCGGACATCACGGTGACGCCGCCGACCAGGGCGAGCGAGGTGTCGCCCTGCCGCAGCGCCTGGCACGCGAGGTGCAGGGCGACCAGCGACGACGAGCACGCGGTGTCCACCGAGAGAGCCGGGCCCTTGAACCCGAAGGTGAAGGCGACCCGGCCGGAGAGGATGCTGGATGAAACACCCAGGTAGGCATGGCCTTCCGCCTCGGCGGTCAGGCCCGGCGAACCCACGCGGGGGCCGTAGTCCTGATGGATCACACCGGCGAAAACACCGGTGTCGCTGCCGCGCAACGACACCGGATCGATGCCCGCATCCTCCAGGGCCTCCCAGGCCGCTTCCAGGAACAGGCGCTGCTGCGGATCCATCGCCAGGGCCGCGCGCGGGCCGATCCCGAAGAATCCGGCATCGAAATCGCCTGCCGCATCCAGGAATCCGCCTTCGCGGGTGTAGATGGCGCCGGGCGTATCGGGATCGGTGTCGAACAGCCGCGCGAGGTCCCAGCCGCGGTCGGCCGGGAATGGCCCGATGGCGTCGGTGCCGGAGGCGACCAGATCCCACAGCTGCGCCGGAGTTTCGACCCCGCCCGGATAGCGGCAGCTCATGCCGACGATCGCGATCGGTTCGCCGGCCCGGTCCTCCAGATCCTGGATGTGCTTCTTGGCGACGCGGAGGTCTCCGGTGAGCTTGCGCAGATACCGGCTGAGCCGTTCCTCGTTGCTGGTGCCGGGGTTGCTCATGCTGGGCCAAACTCCTCGTCGATCAGATCCAAGAGCTCACTGTCGGATAGCGCAGTGTCGGAATCGAATTCGAGATCGTCGTAGCCGCTGCGCGACCATGTACCGCCCAGGTGGGCGACGAGGCGCTCGTTGACGCCCCGCAATCCGGTGACGATCTCGTCGTTGTCGCCGCTGCTGGCGATGATTCGCTCGAGCAGTGCCTCGAGCCGCGCCAGGTCGCCGGCCGTCGCCGACGGCGGTTGCGCCGGCGCGGTCACCACGGTCTGCGCCAGCAGGTAGTTGGCGACATCACCCGCCGTCGGATAGTCGAATACCAGGGTCGAGGGCAGCGACAGCCCCGTCACCTTCGCCAGCCGGTTTCGGAACTCGACGCCGCCGAGGGAATCGAAACCGAGTTCGTTGAAGCCCCGGTCGGGTCCGATGTCGTCGGCCGAGCCGTAGCCCAGCACCGCCGCCACATGTTCCCGCACCAGGTCCAGGACGAACCCGCGGCGCTTCGTTTCCGCCACACCGTGCAGACGGTCCCCGAGCGACTGCGCGCTGCTCGGCGCTGCGACCGACCGGGCGCGATGACGAACGAATCCGCGCAGCACCGCGGGCACCGGACCGGAATGCGATTCCATACGCAGTCTGTCGGTGTCCAGCCGCGCCGGCACCGATACCGGTTCCGCCGTGGTCAGCGATTCGTCGAACAGGCGCAGGCCCTCGGCACGATCCAGCGGGTCCAGGCCCAGTCGCTCCAACCGGTTCAGGGCGGCACGATCCAGAACGCCGGTCATACCGATGTCCTGCTGCCACGGCCCCCAGGCGAGCGCGAGCGCCGGGAGTCCCGCGGCGCGGCGCTGCACCGCGAGAGCGACCAGGAAGCTGTTCGCGGCAGCGTAATTCGCCTGCCCGGCCGAACCGATCATTCCGGCGATCGACGAGAACATCACGAACGCCGACAGCTTCATGTCGCGGGTGAGCTCGTGCAGAGCCCACGCCGCATCGGCCTTGGGGGCGAACACCCGGTCGATCTGGTCGCGGGTGAGCGTGTGAAACGCGCTGTCGTCGAGCACGCCCGCGGTGTGGACGACACCGGTCAGCGGATGCTCCGCGGGCACGGCGGCCAGCAGGTCCCGAAGCGCGTCGCGGTCGGTGACGTCGCAGGCGGCGATCCGTACCTCGGCACCGGATCGCGCCAGTTCCGCCGCGAGTTCCGTTGCACCGTCCGCACTCTCGCCGCGGCGTGAGACCAGAAGCAGGTGCCGCACCCCGTGGTCGGCGACCAGGTGGCGGGCCAGCAGCGCACCCAATCCCCCGGTACCGCCGGTGATCAGCACCGTCCCCGGACCGAACGACACCCGCTCGGCCGCCGAGGATGCCAGCGCCTGTAGCCGCGGCACCAGGACACTATTGCCCCGTACCGCCGCCTGCGGTTCTCCGGTCGCGATCACGGCTCGGATCGAGTCGGCCGAAAGGTGCTGCACACCAGCGGATTCCTCGGCGTCGAGCAGTACGATCCGCCCCGGATACTCGGTCTGGGCACTTCGTATCAGCCCCCACACCGCGGCCGATCCGGTGTCCGGTATCTCTTCGGGCAGCGCTGCCGCCCGGCCGGTCACCACGACCAGCTGCGACCGCGCGAACCGCTCGTCGGCCAACCAGTCCCGCACCGTACACCGGGCGGTATCGACCCGATCGCGTGCGGATGGTTGCGAATCATCGTGCAGCGCTGCGGCTTCGGACCACACCACGACGCCCGGAACGATCGGAGCCGAGGCGAGCGTCGCCAGATCCGGGTACTGCTCATCGATTCCGGCCACCTGCCCGGCCCCGAGCACGGCCACGCTCGGGGCCGTGGCGTCGGCGAGCACCTCCGCCGGTGCCCAGCGCAACCCGTACCGTGCCGCGCGGCCGCCCGGCAGCGCGGCACGGAACTGCTGGACGTCGTAGGAGCGCATGAGCACTTCGTCGATGCTGACGACCGGGTTGCCGTCCTGGTCGACGGCCACGACGGAGATCGCCTCACTGCTGCGCTGGATGGCCATCACCCGCAGCCTCGTCACGGTGGACGCGGTGTGGAATTGCGTTCCGCCCCAGCGGAACAGCAGCTTGCCCTCGGACGCGTCGCCCTGGTGGTCGGGCCAGATCAGGCAGGCGAGTCCGGCATGCATCACCATGTCGAACAGCGCCGGGTGCAGCTGGAACCGGTCGGCCGGGGTGTCCTCGGTCAGGGCGACCTCGGAGAAGACCGTGTCGCCGCTGCGCCAGGCCGCCTCGATGCCGAAGAAGGCGGGTCCCCATTCCAGTCCGGCGGCACGCGCCACCTGGGCCGGAATCCATTCGGGGTCCACCGGTTCGGCATCGGCGGGCGGCCAGGAAGCGGCGCGCACCATGTCCACCAGCCCGATGTCGATCAACTGCCGGGCGCTGAGCACGCCGCTGGCATTGCGGGTCCATTCGCCGTCGGCGGCATCGCCGGTCAGGCGGTAGTGGAAGGTGAACGATCGGCGTCCCTCGGCGTCCGGTTCCCGCACCAGGACCTGGAGTTCGACCTCGCCCTCCGCCGGTGGCAGGATCGGCGTCTCGAGGGTGAGCTCCTCCACGGCGCCGCAGCCGATCCGCCGACCGGCGACCAGCAGCATCTCCATGAGCGCGGCGCTCGGGACGAGCACCACGCCGTAGGTGGTGTGGTCGGCGATCCAGGGCTGGGCGCGCAGCGACAGCCGTCCCGTGAACAGCCACTCGTCACGGTCGGCCACCCGCACCACATCGGTGAGCAGCGGGTGTTCCGAGCTGGCGGTCCGAGGCTCGTCGAGGTGGGGTTCGAGCCAGTACCGCCGATGGTCGAAGGCGTAGGTGGGCAGGGCGATTCGCGCCATCGGGCGGGCGGTGAACAGCTGACTCCAGTCGACCGCCACCCCGGCGTTGTGTGCCTGGGCGAGCATCGTCAGGAACTGCTCGACCTCGTCGTGGTCCCGGCGGGCGGCCGCAGCCACCATCGATCGGGCCTCGGCCTCGGCGGGGAGCGTCTGCCGGGTCATCGCCGCCAGCACCGCGTCGGGGCCGATTTCGAGGAACCGGCGTACGCCCGACGCCGTCAGCGTCTCGACACCGTCGGCGTAACGCACCGCGGCGCGCACCTGGGACACCCAGTACCCGGGAGCCAGGATCTCGTCGCCCGCGATCCGGCCGGAGACGTTCGACACCAACCGAATTCGCGGTGCACTGAACATTACGCGCGCGGCGAGGGTCTCGAACTCGGCCAGCATCGGCTCCATCCGTGGGGAATGGAACGCGTGCGACACCCGCAAGCGGTTCGTCTTGCGTCCCTGCTCGGTGAACCGACGGCCGATCTCGTCGACGGCGTCCTCGTCACCCGAGACCACCACGGCCGCAGGAGCATTCACCGCGGCCACCGATACCCGGTCACCGAATCCGGCGATCATGGCAGCGACTTCGGCCTCGGCCGCGGCGACGGCCAGCATCGCACCGCCCGCGGGCAGCGCCTCCATCAGTCGTCCGCGGGCCGCGACCAGCTCGCAGGCGTCGTCCAGGGACCACACACCAGCGACGTACGCTGCCGCCAGCTCGCCGATCGAGTGCCCGACCACCAGGTCCGGGGCGAGGCCGAACGACTCCAGGAGCCGGTACATCGCCACTTCGAACGCGAACAGCGCGGGCTGGGTCAGTCGGGTCCGATCCAAGGTGCCGGTTTCCGCGTCGACTCCGTGATCGTCGATCAGGTGTCCGCTGAACATCACTTGCTTCAGGGAACATCCGAGCAAGGGATCGAACCGGGCACACACCTCGTCCAAGGCCGCGGCGAACACCGGGAAGGCGGCGGAGAGACCCGCGCCCATGCCGACCCGCTGCGCGCCCTGACCGGTGAAGAGGAAGGCGGTCTTCCCGGAGCCCACCGTGCCGGAAACCACTCCGGCAGAGGCGGATCCGGCGGCCAGCTTCGCGAGCCGCACCACCAGTTCGTCGCGATCACCGCCGAGGACCGCTGCCCGCCACTCGTGCCGGGCACGTGTCGTGACGAGCGAGTAGGCCACGTCCGCCGCGTCGGCGTCGGGGTGATCGATCAGCCACCGGTGCAGTTTCGCCGCCTGTGCGCGCAGGGCGTTCTCGCTCTTGGCCGACACCAGCCACGGCAGCACCGTGCGCGGGCCGTCGGCGGCGGGTGACGCGACGACCGGTGCGGTGGGTGCTTCCTCCAGGATCAGATGGGCGTTGGTGCCGCTGACTCCGAACGACGACACACCGGCCCGGCGGGCCATTCCCCCGGCAGGCCAGGGTTCCGGACGGGTCAGCAGGCGCACCGCCCCGGCCGACCAATCCACGTGCGGGGACGGAGTTTCCGCGTGCAGGGTCGGGGGCAGGGTCTCGTGGCGCAGCGCCTGTACCATCTTGATCACGCCGCCGACACCGGCGGCCGCGACGGTGTGACCGATATTCGATTTGATCGATCCCAGGCGCAGCGGCTCGCGGTCGCCGCGATCCTGCCCGTAGGCGGCGATCAATGCGTTGGCTTCGATCGGATCACCCAGCGGGGTGCCGGTCCCGTGCGCTTCCACCGCATCCACGTCGGCGGGTGTGAGCCCGGCATTGGCGAGGGCCTGCGCGATCACGCGCTCCTGCGACGGGCCGTTCGGCGCGGTCAGGCCATTGCTGGCACCGTCCTGATTGACCGCGCTGCCGCGAATGACGGCCAGGATGTCGTGGCCCAGTCGCCGGGCATCCGACAGCCGCTCCAGGACCAGAACGCCCACGCCCTCGGCGAAGGCCACACCGTCGGCCGCGGCGGAGAACGCCTTGCAGCGGCCGTCCGGCGACAGACCGCGCTGCCGCGCGAAATCCACGGAGAGATAAGGGGTCGCGGCCACGGTGACGCCGCCCGCCAACGCCAGCGAGGTCTCGCCCTGACGCAGGGCCTGACACGCCAGGTGCAGCGCGACCAATGAGGACGAGCAGGCGGTGTCGATGGTGACCGCCGGTCCCTCGAGGCCGAACACGTAGGCCACGCGGCCGGAGACGACGGAGTGGGTGGTGCCGGTCAGCCGGAAGCCCTCCAGGTCGCCGGTGACATTGTCGACATAGCCCGAGGCGCACGCGCCCGCGAACACGCCGGTATCGCTGCCGCGCAACGTGATCGGGTCGATGCCGGATTCCTCCAGTGCCTCCCAGGAGGCTTCCAGCAGCAGCCGCTGCTGGGGGTCCATCGCCAGGGCCTCGCGCGGGCTGATTCCGAAGAAGCCGGCGTCGAAATCGGCTGCGTCGTCGAGGAATCCGCCGCCGCGGCTATAGACCGTTCCGGGCTTGTCCGGGTCCTGGTCGATCAGGCGCTCGAGATCCCAGCCGCGATCGTCCGGGAATTCCGTGGTGGCATCGGTTCCGGACCGGACCAGGTCCCACAGCTGCTCGGGGGTGCGGACGCCGCCGGGGAATCGGCAGCCCATGCCGACGATCGCGATGGGCTCGTCCACGCGGGCGCGGCGCGAGACGCGGGCAGGTTTGGAACCGGATTCGGTTCCCTCGATCTTGCTGTGCAGCAGGGCGGCGACCGCCGCGGCGGTGGGGTGGTCGAAGACCAGGGTGGACGGCAGTTGGACACCGGTGGCCTTCGCCAGCCGGTTGCGGAATTCGACGCCGCCGAGCGAGTCGAATCCCAGGGCGTCGAATCGTTCGGTGGGACTGATGTCTTCGGCGGAGCCGTGTCCTAGCACGGCGGCCGCGTGCTCGCGGACCAGGTCGAGCACCACCCCGGTACGGTCGGCCTCGGGTACCCGGCTCAGGCGCGCGCCCAGCGAACTCGACGGGGCCGCAGCCTGAGTCGTGGTGCGGGGCAGGAAACCGTGGAGCACCGACGGCACGGCACCGGTGCCCGCTTCGCGGCGCAGTTCGGCCGGGTCGAACCGGATCGCCGCCAGGTGCGCGGCGGCGCGGCCGGTGGCCGCATCGAACAGCCGCAGGCCTGCGTCGTGCGCGAGCGGGTGCAGGCCGAGCCTTTCCCAGCGGGCGAGGGCACTGCGGTCCAAGCCACCGGTCATGCCACCGGCGGAGTTCCAGGGCCCCCAGGCCAGGGACATCGCCGACAGCCCTTCGGCGCGGCGGCGGTGCGCCAGGGCGTCGAGGAAGGCGTTGGCCGCCGCGTAGTTGCCCTGTCCCGCCGAACCGATCGTTGCGGCGGCCGACGAGAACAGCACGAAGGCGGACAGGTTCCGGTCGCGGGTGAGATCGTGCAGGTGCCAGGCGGCGGCGGCCTTCGCGGTGAACACGCGCCGCAATTGCTCGGCGGTCAGGCCCGCGAGGGTGCCGTCGTCGAGGACGCCCGCGGCGTGGATCACGGCGGTCAGCGGATGATCGGCGTCGAGGGAATCCAGCAGCGAGCCGATGGCCTGCCGATCGCCCACATCGCAGGCCGCCACGCGCACGGCAGCACCGGCTTCCGACAGCTCGCGCACCAATTCGGTTGCGCCGTCGGCGGTTTCGCCGCGCCTGGACGCCAGCATCAGATGGCGGACGCCGTGCGTGGTGACCAGATGCCGAGCCAGCAGTGCGCCGAGGCCACCGGTGCCGCCGGTGATCAGGACGGTGCCGGTGCCGAACGCGGATCCGGGCGCGGCGTCTTGGTCGGCGCGCGTCTTCGCCAGCCGGGGCACGAGCAAGGCTCCGGCGCGCACCGCGACCTGCGGTTCGGCTGTCGCGATCACTGCGGCGACCAGAGCTTGGTCGACAGCAGGCGCGTCGGCCGACGGGTCGGTGTCGAGGAGAACGAATCGGCCCGGGTATTCGGTTTGGGCGCTGCGCATCAGGCCCCAGACGGCTGCCGCGGCGAGATCCGGTGTCTCGCCGGTCAGCGCGGCGCCATTCGAGGTCACCACGACCAGCCGGGTGTCGGCCAGACGGGGTTCCGCGAGCCAGGACTGTACCGTCGCCAGTGCCGATTCCAGGTAGCCACCGACGGCCGTGGGATCGCTGTCTCCTTGCAGAAGCCAGGTCACGATATCTGGAATCGATTGTGCTGCAACAAGTTCCGAGGGAGTCGACGCATAAGTGGCGATACCGGCGACCGGCGCTGAACCGAGCACAGCCATCCGGTCCACGGCGGGATCCGGTGTCGCTGCTGCTGTCGGCGTCCACTGGATGTCGTAGAGGTCGGAGTCGTCGGCGGCGAGGGTGCCGCGCATCTGTTTCACGTCATAGGGCCGCATGACGACCGCGTCGACGGAGACCACGGGCCGCCCCGAATCGTCGACGGTCGCAACGGAGATGGTCTCCGGGCCGCTCTCGACCGCGATGACCCGCAGCGTCGTCGCCTTGACCAGCGGCTGGTGCAGTCGCGCGCCGCCCCAGCGGAACAGCAATCGGCCGGTGTCGGGGTCGCTGTCCTGATCGCGCCAGATGAGCCCGGCCAGCCCGGCATGCATCACCAGGTCGAGCAGGGCCGGATGCAGATCGAATCGCTCCGGTTCGGGCGCGGCGGCCGTATTCAGGGTGATCTCGGAGAAGACGGCCCCGTCCCGCTGCCAGGCGGCGTCGACACCGAGGAATGCCGGGCCGTATTCGAGTCCGGATCCCTTCGCGATTCGCTCGGGAATCCATGCGGTGTCGAGGGTTTCGGCGTCGGCCGGCGGCCATGCCTCGTCGCGCAGCTGGTCCAGCAGGGCGTCATCGCCGTCCCAGGCGGGGGCCAGGACACCGCTGGCGTTGCGAACCCATTCGCCCGCGCGGCCGGCCTTGCGGAAGTAGAAGCTGAACTGGCGTCGGCCGGTCGGTTCCGGCTCCTGCACCGACACCTGAAGTTCGACCTCGTCGGTTTCCGACGGGAGGATCGGAGCCTCCAGGGTCAGCTCCTCGACGACGCCGCAATCGATTCGGCTGCCCGCGACGAGCAGGAATTCGATCAGGGTCGCACTGGGCAGCACCACGGTGCCGTAGGTCATGTGGTCGGCGACCCACGGGTCGGTGGGCAGCGAGAACCGGCCGGTGAAAACGAACTCGTCCTTACCGGCCACCGGGAACACACCGGTGAGCAAGGGGTGAGCTTGGGAGTCGCCGGTGGCTTCGCGACGCGGCGGCAGCCAGAATCGCTGATGCTGGAAGGCGTAGGTGGGCAGGGGAATTCGCCGGTTCGACCGGCGACCGAGCAGGGGTGTCCAGTCGACCCGCACACCGGCGGTGTGAGCTTGCGCCAGCATCGTCGAGAACTGTCGGGGCTCATCGTGATCCCGGCGCGCGGCCGCGGCCACCACCGAAGCGGACTCGGCGTCCTCGGGAAGGGCCTGCCGGGTCAGCGCCGCCAGCACCGCGTCGGGGCCCACCTCCAGGAATCGGCGCACCCCCGAGGCGATCAGCGTCTGGATACCCGGCGCGAATCGCACCGCGCCCCGAAGCTGGCGAACCCAGTAGGCGGGCTCCATGATCTCGTCTCCGGCCAGCTGGCCGGAGACGTTCGAGACCACCGGAAGCCGGAGCGGGTTGTAGGTCAAATCCTGTGCGACAGATTCGAATTCGGCCAGCATCGGCTCCATTCGATGCGAGTGGAAGGCGTGGCTGACCCGCAGCCGGGACGTCTTCGCGCCGCGCTCGGCGAAACGGGCCTCGATCTCGGCAACGGCGTCCTCGTCACCCGAGACCACCAGGGCCTGCGGCGCATTCACGGCGGCGACCGAGACGCGGCCCGGATAGGCGGCGACGACCTCGTTCACCTCGGATTCGGGCGCCCCGACAGCCAGCATCGCACCACCCTCGGGCAGCGCGCCCATGAGACGGCCGCGCGCCGCCACCAATCGGCAGGCGTCCTCGAGCGACCACAGACTCGCGACGTACGCGGCCGCGATCTCGCCGATCGAATGACCGATCAGCACATCCGGGGTGACGCCGAACGACTCCAGCAGGCGGTACAGGGCCACCTCGAAGGCGAACAGGGCGGGCTGGGTGAACTCGGTGCGATTCAGGACCGCTTTACCGCCATCGGCGGAACCGTTGAACATGACGTCCCGGAGCGAGCACTCCAGCAACGGATCGAACTGGGCGCACACCGAATCCAGGGCTTCGGCGAACACCGGGAATGCCTCGTACAGCCCGGCTCCCATGCCGATCCGCTGTGCGCCCTGCCCGGTGAACAGGAAGGCCGTCGTCCCTGTACCGATCGCGCCCGTGACGACACCGGCGCCGGTCCCCGATTCGGCGAGATTCGCCAACTGCCCGAGCAACTCCGCGCGATCGCGACCGAGGATCACCGCGCGTGAATCCAGCTGCGCCCGCGAATTCGCCAGCGCCTCGGCCGCATCCGCGATGTCGATGTCGGGCCGCTCGGACAGCCAGGCACCCAATCGGGCGGCCTGCGCGCGCAGACCCGCCTCGCCCTTACCCGACACCAGCACTGGGATGGGCGGTGCCACGCTGTCCGGCTGTGTCTCCGCACTGTCACTCTCGGCAGGCGCCGCCGGTGCGGCGCTGCCCGGCTGCGCCTTCGCAGTGCCGCCCGCGGCAACCGGTGCGGCAGGCGCTTCCTCGAGGATCACGTGCGCATTGGTGCCGCTGATCCCGAAGGACGACACACCCGCCCGGCGCACCCGATCGCCCGCGGTCCACGGTTCGGCGGCGGTCAGCAGGCGTACCGCGCCCGCGGCCCAATCCACGTGCGGCGACGGCATTTCGGCGTGCAGCGTCCGCGGCAGGCGCTCGTGCCGCAGCGCCTGCACCATCTTGATCACGCCGGCCACACCGGCGGCGGCCACCGCATGGCCGATATTCGATTTCAACGAGCCGATCCGCAGCGGTTCCCGCTCGTCACGATCCTGGCCGTAGGCCGCGATCAACGCCTGGGCCTCGATCGGATCGCCCAGGGCGGTGCCGGTTCCGTGCGCCTCCACGGCGTCCACGTCGACCGCGGTGATGCCCGCATTGGCGAGGGCCTGGGCGATCACTCGCTGCTGGGACGGACCGTTCGGCGCGGTCAGGCCATTGCTCGCGCCGTCCTGGTTCACGGCACTACCGCGGACCACGGCCAGGACATGGTGGCCGAGTCGCTGCGCGTCCGAGAGTCGCTCGAGGACGAGCACACCCGAGCCCTCCGACCACGCCACACCATCGGCGGCCGCCGAGAAGGCCTTGCATCGGCCGTCCGGCGACAGGCCGCGCTGGCGGGCGAAGTCCACGTACAGGTACGGGCTGGCCGCGACGGTCACGCCACCGGCTAGCACCAGCGAGCTGTCGCCCTGGCGCAGCGCCTGGCAGGCCAGATGCAAGGCCACCAGCGAGGACGAGCACGCCGTATCCACCGTCACCGCCGGGCCCTCCAGGCCGAACGCGTACGCGACGCGGCCGGAGATGACGCTGTGCGAGGTGCCGGTCAGACGGAAGCCCTCCAGGTCACCGGTCACCCGGCCGGCGTATCCGGACGAGCAGGCGCCGGCGAAGACACCGGTGTCGCTGCCCCGCAACGACACCGGGTCGATGCCCGCGTCTTCTAGTGCTTCCCAGGAGGTTTCGAGCAACAGCCGCTGCTGCGGGTCCATCGCCAAGGCTTCGCGCGGGCTGATGCCGAAGAATCCGGGATCGAAATCGCCTGCGCTGCCGAGGAATCCGCCGTGGCGGGTGTAGACCTTCCCGGGCTTGTCGGGGTCGGGGTCGAACAGCCGATCAAGGTCCCAGCCGCGATCCTCGGGGAATTCACCGATCGCGTCGCGGCCCGCCGCGAGCAGGTCCCACAGGTCCTCGGCGGAACGCACACCGCCGGGGAATCGGGCGGCCATGCCGACGATCGCGATCGGTTCGTCCGTATTCGCGCGCCGCGAGACCCGGCGCTCGCCCCGATCGGTCCCGGTGACCCGGGCCTGCAGTAGCGCCGCCACCGCAGTCGCGGTCGGGTGGTCGAAGATGAGCGACGACGGCAGGGGCACACCGGTGGCGCGGGTCAGGCGGTTCTGCAACTCCACGCCGCTGACGGAGTCGAAGCCGAACTCGGTGAAGGGCAGGTCGGGGTGGATGGATCGGGCCGACTCGTGGCCGAGGATGGCGGCGGCCTGCTCACGGACCAGGTCGAGAACGACGGCGCCGCGCTGATATTCGGGGGTCGCCTGCAGTGTGCGTGCCAGCGGGCTGTCATCCCACGCCTGCTCACCGCCCTCGGGCGTGCGGTCTTCGGGGACCTCGACGATGTCGGTCGGGCCACCGGAAATGGCCGGCGCGCCGGCCCAGAAGTTGCGACGCTGGAACGCGTACGGCGGCAAGTCGATCCGCTCCCCGCCGGAGACCAGCGCACGCGGATCCACCTGCACGCCCGCGCAGTACGCCTGTGCCAGCGACGCCAGGAAGCGGTCCGGGCCGCCCTCGCCACGCCGCAACGAGCCGACAACGGCGACGCTCTCGGCCGCGCCGGCGGCCTCGGCGGTCACGCCGATGCCCATCATGAGCACCGGATGTGGACTCGACTCGATGAATCCGTTGATGCCGTCGGCGATCAGCGCCGTGACGGCATCGGCGAATCGGACCGGTTCCCGCAGGGATCGATACCAGTATTCGGCGCTCAGTTCCGCGGTATCCAGCCGGTCGGCGGAAACCGTGGAGAAGAACGACACCGACCCGGATCGCGGGCGGATGGGCGCCAGTTCGGCGAGCAGGCGATCACGCAGCCGCTCGACCGCCTTCGAATGCGACGCGTAATCCACCGGAATCGGGCGGGCCCACACGCCGTCGCGGGCGCAGGCGGCGAGGAAGTCCTCCATCGCGGTGACATCGCCGGCGATCACGGTCTGCGCCGGACCGTTCACGGCCGCGAGCGAGAGCCGATCCCCGTACGCCGCCAACCGTTCCCGGACCGCATCCGCGCCGAGTCCGATCGAGGCCATACCGCCCTGACCGGCCAGTTCCTCGGCGACCGCCCGCGATCGGAGCGCGACCACACGCGCCGCATCGGACAGCGAGAGTCCGCCGGCGATATAGGCGGCGGCGATCTCGCCCTGGGAGTGGCCGATCACCACGTCCGGCTCCACGCCGGCCGCTCGCCACATCCGGGCCAGGGAGACCATCACCGCGAACAGCACCGGCTGCACCACGTCCACGCGATCCAGCGGGGGCGCGCCGGCCTCGCGGCGCAGTACCGCGGTCAGCGACCAGTCCACGTACGGCGCAAGCGCCGCTTCACATTCCGCGATCGATTCCGCGAACGCACCACCCGCGTCCAGCAGGCCCAGCGCCATACCCTCCCACTGGCTGCCCTGCCCCGGGAAGACGAACGCGATGCGACGCTGCTCGGCCCGCCCGGTGGCGGGCTCGATCGCCACGGCGGGCGCGGTCGGGTCGGCCAGGGCCGCCAAACCGGCCAGCAGCTCGGAGCGATCCCGGCCGACAACGCTTCCGCGCCACTCCATCTGGGCGCGCGTGGTCAGCAGTGAGTACGCCACATCGACCGCGGTCGAATCGGGATGGCGGAGCAGCCACTCCCGCAACCGGGCCGCCTGCGCACGCACACCGGCCTCGCTACGGGACGACACCACCCACGGCACCGCACCGGCCTCACCGGCGGCTGCGGCGGACCCGATGGCGGGCGCCGCCTCCACGATCACGTGGGCATTCGATCCACCCATGCCGAACGACGACACGGCCGCCCTGCGCACATCGGTCACGGGCCAGTCCTCGGTGCCCGTCACCACCCGTAAACCCAGGTCCGCGAGCGGAATTCGCGGATTCGGCGTCTCGAAGTTCAGGCTGGCCACCAGTTCCTGATGGCTCAGGCAGAGCACCGTCTTGATCAGGCCCGCGATACCGGAAGCACCTTCCAGATGCCCGATATTCGTCTTGACCGATCCGACGGCCAACGGGGCGTCCTGCGCCCGGCCTACACCGTAGGTCTCGCCGAGCGCGGCGGCCTCCACCGGATCACCGGCGGGTGTGCCGGTGCCGTGCAATTCGACGTACTGCACCGACGGCGCCTCGACGCCCGCCGCGGTCAGGGCATCGCGAATCGCCGCGGCCTGCGCATCCCGGCTCGGGGCGCTCAGCACTCGGCGTTCATTGCCGGTGTTGATCGCGCTGCCACGAATGACGCCATGAATACGGTCACCGTCCGCGATTGCCTGCGCGAGGGGCTTCAGCAGCACCATGCCGCCGCCCTCGCCACGCACGAACCCGTCGGCGCGCGCATCGAAGGTGTAGCAGGCGCCGAGCACCGACTGCGCGCCGAACTGCTCGATCCGCTCACCGCTCGTCGGCGACAGAATCAGGTTCAGACCACCGGCCAGGGCCACATCGCTCTCGCCGCTGCGCAGGCTCTCACAGGCCAGATGCACCGCGACCAGCGATGATGCCTGGGCGCTGTCGACCACGATGCTCGGGCCGCTGAAACCGAAATAGTTCGAGATGCGGTTGGCGATAATGCCGCGCCCGACACCCCACAGCGAGTGGCGGCTGACCCCCGGGCCGCCCCGCGAGGCCAGAATTTCGGCGAAATCGCTTCCGGTGCAGCCTAGGAACACACCGCAGCGCCGAGCCTCGCGCGCCGTGGCGGCCAGGCCGGCATCCTCGAGCGCCTCCCAGCTCAGCTCCAGCGCCAGCAACTGCTGCGGATCGAGTGCCCGCGCCTCATTCGGCGAGACCCCGAAGAAATCCGCGTCGAACTCCCCTGCGGTGCTGACGAATCCGGCTCGCTCGGTAATACTCCCCCGGCTCTCGGGAGCCGCGCCGATCGCGGCGCGCCCCTCCGTGAGCAACTGCCAAAAACTATCGAGATCGGCCGCCCCCGGCATCCTGCAAGACATACCCACGATAGCGACGGCAAACGCCGATCCGGTCACCTCTGCAAATCCTTCCTCATGGCACGCACCCACTTCGCGCCCTCATCCACCGCCGAACAGTCGAAGACGACCGCGGCCAACAAGTTCCGTTCTTCTACCCTGGCCAACCCGTGGCCAAACACCATCGCACCGAGCGCTCAGCGTCCGGATCCCGTCGACAGCAAAGCGACGACACAGATGATTCCTCTTTCGACACAACGGATTTCGATGCGACAGCGACCTAGAGAAGAGCCCGCATGATATGGGGTGCTTCCACAGGGACCCTGGCCGAGGAGATGTTTCAGACCAGGTCAACTGACCCAGCTGTGCCGCCAGGATCAGTGCAAAAAAAATTGATCAGCAACGAATGCTGAAGACTGCCACGCTACGTGGCCATGCCAACCCAATGAGGCATGTGTACCAGGGGTTTTCGAGCGGCGGGGGTCATCGTACTGAACAGTAGTTCGAACGATCTTGACTTGTCAATCGTCCAATTGCCCCCGAAACCACCGGCAGCACAGCCGAGGCAATCCACCCCACGCGACCCCGAGAGCGGCGATGAAAACCGCACCCTTTTGCACTTTATTACCCTGCGGCACAAACGATTTCGAACATATGTCGAAAATATTGCCGTCCCATGACCGCCGCCGCAGGCACGCGGGTCCCGGCCGACACATCGAGCACCCATGCCGCACCCCTCCGGCACATGGAACCGCCGTCGTTCGCCAAGGCATCCGACCACCTCGCCGGCGAACGATCGCGCGCCACACCGAAGCCTCGGATCACTCTCGGCTCGGTATGCCCGCCCGACACCGAGACCATCCAGGACGACGGGACCACGCGGTGCGCGCAACCCGAGCACCAGGAGCCCAACCCGGTGACCACTCGACCCCCGGTCACGTCCGTCCCACCACCCCCACCACACGCCAAGTACCAGCCGATTTGGATGTTGAGGGGGGTCCTGGGGTAATCTCATCGAGCACGAGCGAGAGCGAATGCAACGGGCTGTGGCGCAGCTTGGTAGCGCACTTGACTGGGGGTCAAGTGGTCGCAGGTTCAAATCCTGTCAGCCCGACAGGCAAAAAGCCCCTCTGACCTTGGTCAGAGGGGCTTGTGCTTTATTTCACAATCCTGAGATGGTGGCCATTCGGTGGCCGTTGGGGCGCTGCCAGGTGCAGTGAGAGCAGATTTCCGGCCTGCTGCAGCGCCGCAGTGTTCGGGTGGAGATAGAGCTGGGTGACGCGGGGGTCGGAATGGCCGGCGATCTTCTGTAATAAATGGCCGCTCACGCCAGCGTCGGCGAACCAGGTCAGCCCGGTGTGCCGAAGACTGTGCCGCCGGAGATGTTCGTAACCGAGCTCGGCCACCACTTCGTCCCAATGCGTTGCGCGCCGCAAAACGGTGATCTGAATACGACCACCACGCGGTCCGATGAACAACCGAGCATTCCGGTACGCCTTGGCACGGGTGGTTACGTCGGCATCCTTCATCGCGGGGTCTGCGTCAACGCGCGCCCGTGCCCGAGCGATTGCCCTGACCACAATGGGACGAAGCTCCTCGATGATCGGAATGATCCGAGCACGTTTGCCTTTCGTACCTTTGTCCTTCAATCCACCTGGGCCCGGCGTCGTTTGCCGGCGCAAAGTCCATATCCATTCCTCGGTGTCGACGTCTCCGACGCGGCAGCCGGCCACCTCACCGATACGGGCCGCGGTGCAGGCCTCGTAGATGACGACTTCGCCCCAGACCTCGTACCGATCCGATGACGCGGCGACCAGGGCGTCGGCCAGTTCGGTGAGTGTCTGCCAGTCCGGCAGCGCGAGCGCGCGGGGATTGTTCAGCTCATCCTCGTGCCGCTCGTACTGCCGTTGCCATCCGGGAACTTCCACCCTGTTGCGATCGATCACCTCGTCGCGCACGGCCTGGTCCATGATCCGCCCGAGAGCGGCCAGGGTGTTCTTGATCGTGGACCTGCCATTGCCCTCGGTGATCCACATGCCGACCGCGCGATCGGCGACACCGGCCGTGATCATCGTGATCGGCAGATGCCCGAGAGTCGGAACGATGCGCCGGCGCCACCCCGCCCGGTATGGGTCGAGAGTTTTGGGCTCTACGCCGCGCATCGCGAGGTCCCAGTTCGCATCCCCATAGTCCTTCAGGGTCGCTGTGGCCATCTTCGGATCGACACCGCGCGCTGCGGCGTCCTGGATCCCTTCGATCCACGCTTCGGCGTCGGCACGGTTCTCGAAGGCTTGCGACTTGCTGTCTCGCTTCCCCGTAGCCGGATCCGTCCACCGGACCCGTGCCAGGAATGGCCTGGCGCGCTTCCGTTCCTCGATGCTGCCGCGGATCTGCACGCCCAGCGGGATCCGGCTCACCGCGTCGGCCATTAGGCCACCGCCGGATCGATGCGCTTGCGCATCAGATAGGCGATGACGTCGGCGCCGCTGTACCGGGTGACGCGGCCGGAGATCTGGACGAATGGCGGGCCTTGCGGTGGCCGAGCCGTTCGCCACCGTCGAAGGCTCGACGGGTCGACCTTCAACAACGAAGCGACCTCCTCGGTTGTGTACCAGCCGGATTCGAGAATCTCGTCCGGAGACCATTCAATACCGGTCATGACGCGGTTTCCTCCCCATTTGCGCGGGTCTGGATCAACCGCAACCCCGACAGGGTGTCGCGGATGGTGTCGCTGCCGCCGTAGCGTGCGACGACTCGCGCGACAGTGGAGTGATGGACACCGATTTCGTCTGCGATCTCACGTGTGGAACGGCCTGCGGCGTGCAGCGCCAGGATGCGCTCGTCGCGTGTGATCGGATCGTCGCTGTCGCGGGTTGTCGCAGGACTGTCGCCTGGTGTCGCGCCCGTCGCGTCGGGCTGTCGCAGCGTCGCATCCTGGTGTCGCACAGGCAATTCCGACCCGAGGACACCACCAGCGAACACTTCAGCGCTGTCATGGGGGCTTACCGCGTTGACGGATGCGGCAGACGGTTCGCCTGCCTCCGCGGCCGGAACTCCGCCGGGTACCGGGGGCGCGGGAACATCGACCACAATCGGAGGAGTGGGTGCGGCATCGCTGCCGGTGGCGGAGGAGCTGGATTCGGAGAGCAGGGCGAAGCCGCAGGCGACCATCAGCCCGTCCAGCACCAGAGGGCCGACGGCGGAGCCGACGGTGCCGTACTCCCAGCTTTGCAGGACGTCGTGAACGTGGCCGTAGGAGATGAGTGCCGAGCCGGCGGCGACGGTGCCGACGCCGCCGTAGCGGGCCAGTGACCATGCCAGGCCAACCTTCCAACGTACGCGTGAGAGCGCTTCGACGGCCAGCAACAGCGTGACTGGCCATACGGCGGAACCGATTTGCGGCCACACTCCCGGCGACCAGCCGTGCGGCTTGGATGCGGCGGGCAACCAGGTGTGCAGCCAGTTCATCACGATCGACAGCACCGACCCGAAGATGAATCCGGCCCATGCGACGACCTTGCCACCGCGGTCTGTCGCATCGGTGTCGCGTGTGCGACGGCTATCGTGCGGCTGCTGCGACATGGTGTCGCGGTTGTCGCGGGTGGTGGTCATGATCGCCTCCTCGCGGAAGGTCGTGAGCGCCTCGTCCGGCTCTGGGCGGGGCGCGGATGGGGTAGTGTCGCGTTCGTGCTGGCCGGTTGCTGGTGGTGCGACAGTGTCGACGCGGGGCGCGCCGTGGGGCGCAACGGCATTGGTGCGCCCCACGATCGAACCGGCGTCGTTGCCGGTCACCTGCCACCGCCATTCGCGAGTACGGCGGGGGTGTACTTGGCGGTGTAGAGGCGGGCTTTCTCGTTGTCGGGGTCGGGTCCGGTGTAGGTCACCGACAACGTCGCGCCGACATCGAAACTGGTCGCGCCGGCGGAGTTCATCGCCTGCCCGATGGCCTGTTCCATGCGGCTGGTCGGGTACAGGTTCTTTGCCCCGGTGGGGGTTTCGAGGGTGATGAACAGCTGCATGACGGTGTTGCCGTACTCGTCGGTGTCGATCTCACCCGGGGCGCCGCCGTACTTGAGCTTGGGCTGCTCGCCGATGGAGTGGATCCGCCCGTAGACGGTGGTGCCGGGGGTGCTGTTCTTGCCGAACGCGGACGGGATCTTGTTGGCGGCGTTGGTGAATCGCTGGCCGAAGTTGGTGCCGGACATGGCGGGGTTTCTCCTTTGTGGTGTATCTGCGATAGGTGGGTTCAGCGGCTGCGGGTGGTGTGTCGCTGTTGGGTTCGGGGTTGGCGGTAGTGGCGGTCGAGGTAGGGCACCATTTCGAGGTCGGCGAGGTCGTGGCCGGCGTCGACGTGGTCGGATAGGTCCTTGCCTGCGGCGGCTTGGAGCACGCGGACTTCCCCGACGTGGCCGTGGAGGGTGTCGGCGACCTTGGCGGCGTGCAGGTAGCCGGGACGGTCGCGGTCGGCGACCACGATCACCCGCCCGGCGCCGTGGAGCCATCGGGCGTGTTCGGCGGTCCAGGAGCCGGTGCCCATGGCGTTGCAGGTGGCGATCTGTCCGGCCTCGATCGCCCGCGTGACGTCCTTCTCGCCCTCGCATACGTAGATCTCGCGCCCGCTTGCGATGCCGTCGAGGACTTCGGGTAGCCGGTACGGGATGGGCGCGAATCCGGTGGGTTCCCAGTCGGTTCCGTTCCAGTGGGCTTGGGTGAACGACTTCTTGTCCCCGTACTCGTGCGGGGTGGTTCTGCGGGTGACCGCGCCTTCGACGTGCCCATCGGCGCGGCGGTAGATGTAGGTGCACACGTTCTCCGTCGGCCCGATCGCTTCTCCGAGATCGGGTTTGGACGGGACCGGCAACCGCGCGTAGTCGATCGCCTTGTCCACCAACGACACCCGCTGCTGATGCGCCCGCGCGGCACCCGACGATGGGCGCCGCTGCCCATGCTGCTCACCCTGACGCGGGCCGCGTTCGGGTAGCCGGTCCCACATGTCCCGTACGCGGAGTCCGACGCGGTCGAGGACTTCTTTGTCGTCGCAGTGGGCGAAGCATCGGACGATGGTTTTGCCCTGGGTGGCGTCGTAGCGGACTCCGAGGGAGGGGGTGTGGGGTTGTCCGTCGGCCTCGTGGACCGGGCACAGGAACACTGTCCACCGTGCCCGGTCCCGGCCCGGACCCATGGCGGCGGTCAGGGCAGCGGTGATCAGCTGCCATGAACGCCCCTGAGCCGGATCATGATCCATAACCGATCAGCGCTCCCGCTGGCCCCGGCCGCGCGGACGTACCCGGTGCGGCTCGGTCAACTCGCGGGCCTGATAGAGGCTGCGACGCTGCACCTCGTCCAGGCCGAAGTCGTCGTAGCCCTTGGCCCGGTTGAACTCGATGTTGTCGATGAACCGGTCCATCGTGTCGGGGGCATCGCGCCAATCGGCGTAGGCGTCCGACAGATACCGCCACTGATCGGCGTGCGGGCCGGCGTTCCATCGGTCGTCGATCTGGCGGGTCTTGGTGTAAACTTCGTTGATCTGGTCTTCGGTGACGTCGGGCTGGTAGGCGGAGTGCTGCAGCGCGGTCCGTTCCCGGAAGTCCGACCGCATGGCTTCCTCGTGCTCGGCTTCCATGGCTCACCGCCCCCACTGCATCGGCTGACGCTGGACCGGCGGCTTCAATGCCTGCATGGCGCAGCGTTCTTCGCGGGCGATGTTGTGGGCCTGGTCCAGGCTGCGGGACTGGATGTCGGTGAGCCCGTGGTCTGCGTACATGCCCGGGTTGGCGCGCACGTCGGCGACCAGCTTGGCCATCGCTTCGGGCTGATCGCGCCAGTCGGTGTAGGCCGCGTGCAGGAACGCCCATTCCTGGGCGTGCGGACCCGACAGCCACCGCTGGTCGAATTCGCCGACACGGCGGTAGATTTCGTCGGCTTGGTCGTCGGTGAGCCCGGGTGCTAGAGCGGTCAGGCTGATCCCGATGCGTTCGGAGAAATCCGAGCGCATCGCTTCTTCGTGTTCGCGGTGCATGATCAGCGCTCCCGCTGCAGGGGCGGACGCGGCTGGCTGGCACCGTTGGCCGGCGGGACGGTCGAATCGGTGCCCTGCTGCTCGCGGGCGATCCGCTCGCTGCTGCCGTAGCGGTCCTGCTGCGGGGTCGCGTGGGCGAGCTTGCGCACCGCCTCGTCACGCTCCCCGCGGTAGCGGTCGCGTTCAGCGGTGGCGGTGTCACGCGCGGTGCGGGCCTCGCGCAGCTCCTGAGTGGTGCGCAGCTGGGTGTTCTTCAACCCCTCCAGCTCCGCCCGGACCGCGTCGATCTGGTTCTTGTGCTTGTCACGGTCGGCGGTGACCGCGTCCAGGCCGCGCTGCAACAGCAGTACCCGACGCTCCAGATCCTCCGAACTTGCTGCGGCGGAACTGTTCTCCCGGGTTCTGTCCTGGTCGGGAGGCTGGGTCTGCTCCCGGGTGGTCACGCGCTGCCACTCGCTGGTGCTGTGGCCGACCTCGACCTGATTGCCCTCGGCGATGTAGAACGGGTGCCGGCGCCCGGTCTCGCGCGCCCGCACACTCAACGTGGTCCCGGCCTTCCACTCGTTGTGGTGCACCACATCCCGCGTCCACGCGGCGGCCTCGGCCTCGGACGGGTGATAGGCGCGCATCAAGTGCTGGGCGCCGTCAGGGGAGCTGGAGCCCACGGTGACCTGGCAGCGGAAGTTGGTTTCGGCGTTGGCGAACTCCCACCGAATCTCCTCCACGCTCATTCCCGCCTTGGTGGCCAGCTCGGCGGCCCACCGCCGCGACAGGCCCGCGCGGGCGTTCGGTGTGCCGTGCGCCTGGTCCCGCAGCCACGTGTACTGGGCGTGGCGGATCGCCTGCACCGCGTTCGTGCGCGCCAGATCGCGATCCAGCACCGCCTCCTGCTCGACCGACGACAACGACTGCGGCCCCACCGATTCCCCGCGCCCGCGGTCCTGGGTCTGTGTGTCGGTCCGGGCCGTGGGCTGGTGCAGGGTCATCGATTCCACCTGCTGATCGAGTTCGCGGGTGCGGGCGGTGACCCACTGTTCGGACTCGATGGCAGCGGCGCGGGCCTCGCGCATCTGCTCGGCGTCCATCACCGGGAACACGGCCTCGAAGCTCGGATTCATCTGGTAGGGGTGGCGGCCGGCGCGGTCCAGTGCCATCACCACCTGCCCGCGGTGCTCGATCCGCAGCGGCGAGGTGCCCAAGCTCTCCTCGATCCGCAGCCGCATCGCGTCCAGACGCTCCACATCGGAGGCGGCGTCGCGGTTGGTGTAGAACGGGTCGCACTCGCGCCGGAACTGGGCCATCACGTGTTCGGTGCGGTAGTCGGCGACCCGTTTGGTGTACCAAGCGCCGGTGACCTTCTCGGCCTTGACCTGGGCCATGATGTGCTCGCCCAGCTCGCGACGCTGCTTGCGAGTCAACCGGCCCGTGGCGCCGTCGTGGCTGCGCAGGGTCCGCAGCCACTGCCCGGCCACGGTCAGCACGTCACGGAAGGTGCGGCCGGTGTCGCGGGCGATCTCATCGATTTCAGACATGAGGGTAGGGATTCCTTTCGGTAACAGAGGTTTTCGTCACTCGGGCTGCTCGGCGGTCGCCGTGCAGGTGGTGGTCAGATCCTGGATTTCGGTGTCGGTGGGCTCGTCGAAACCGTGCACGGCGGTGTAGGCGGCCTGCCAGCGCAGCCGGTCCAGCCGCGACAGGGATCGACCGGCACCGGCGTTGCGGCGGTCGAATTCACTGCGCAACGCGTCGAGATGACCGGCCCACCGGGTTCGTACGGCGTAATCGCCTTGGCCGGTCTGCGGATCGATGCCGAATCCACCGGCGAAACCGGCCCGGGCGTAGAGGATTTCGGTGATCAACTGCGGCAACGTCAACGCGGTCAGCTCGCTGTCGACACTGGTGAGCAGGTCGTGGCAGAACTTCGACCGCTTGTCGCGCTCGGTCTTGTCGCGACGCGCGCGCCGCTGTTCGTTCTGATGCGCCAGCAGAGCCTTGGTGGCGTCCAGGGCGATGCGCTCATCAGGAGTCATCTGCCACCGCGTGATGGCCTCGGCCACACGGGTATCGAGATCCCACTCGTCGACCGCGATGATCGTCGCGATGACAGCGACCCCGGCGGCGATGCCAGCGGCGGCACCGAGACCGATCACCCGGGAGGTGTTGATGGACATGGTGTTTCCTTTCCTTTTGGGGGTTGTGATGTGGGTGGTCAGTGGGTGTTGCGCTGGGCGCGGGCGGCGCGGTGTTCGGTGAAAGCGGCCAACGCCAGCGCCAGCGACGGGCGCCGCGCGGCGTTCCAGCTCAGATAAGCGATCCAGCCCAGCCCGTAGACGACGACGGGGACACCGACCTCGGCGGGCTGTCCCCACGCCGCTACCGCAGCGAGACCGACCACAACGAAGGAAACCGCCGCGCTCGCACGCCAGATCTGGCCCCGCGTATGCGGTTTCGCTGGCGCCGGTGCGGGTTCGCCGGTTTCCACGGGCGCGGCCGCGGTGGCCTGCTCCGGCGTGGTGAGCGGCGGGACCAGCCGCAGGGTCGGTGTGGCCGGTGGACGCTGGTCGGCGTCATCGGCGGTATCGGATAGGAATTTGGCGATCTCGTCTGCGAGGCGGTCGGCTTGGTCGGCGATCTCGTCGCGACCGAAGCTCTTGCGGGGCTGTTCATCGTCGTGGTCGTCGGCATGGTCGCGGAAGATGCGCATAGTGGTTGTGCTCCAATCAGATTCGTGTCGAAGAAAAGGTGTTAAGCGGTGGCCGGCGTCGGATCGTCGCCGGTGCGCAGGGCCGGGGCGGGTGAGGTGCCGGGCAGGCGGGATTGTTCGGCCTTGTTCAGTGGCACGACACGGCCGAAGCGGGCGTGGCCGCGTTTGAAGAACACGAAGTCACCGGTGTCGAACTGGCGAACCCGGTCAGGGTCGACCAGCCACTTCTCACCGACCGACACCTGGCCCTCGTCGCCGTGGCGCTGGCCCTTGATCAGGTGCCGAGACGGCAGCATGACCGGGATGGATCCGGCGTGTTTGCACAGATCGCCCGCGTTTTCCAGGTAGCCGAGGATCACTCCTCCGGCGCAGGTTTTGAGGAGTCGTCCCAGCGACCAGGCGTCGGGGGCCACCGATTCGGGGGACTGGCCGCAGAAGACCATGGCGATCTTCTGGGAGCGGCCGCGCTCGGCGATGTCCTCGACCCCGATCGATCCCTTCTTCGTGGTCAGCGCGGAGAGTTCGTCGATGAACAGGATCACGCTGCGCCGCAGGTCTTTCGCGGTCCGCCCGGCCCGTTCGAGCAGCAGCTGCAGGGTGGTGGCGACCTGGGCGCGGGCGGCGTCCTTGTCCAGGGCGGGCACGGTCATGAACAGCACGTCGAGGTCGTTGATGTCGTGGCCGCCGTCGAACACCATGCGCCCGCTGGTGTCCTTGAGGTTCTCGAACAGGTTGGTGCACTTGATCAGCGCGTCATCGAGCTGCGGCACCTTCTCGGCCTGCATCGCATCGATCTGACGCACCACATCGGGAGCGTTGTTCCAGATCTCCTTGAGCTTGGTCTCCTGCAAACGCTCCAACAGCTCGATGTGATTGCGCGGCTTACCCACCGGCGCATCCACCACCAGCGACGCGATGCGAGTCTGCATGCTCTCAAAATGCTGACCCTCAGCGGTGGTGGCCTCCGCGGACGCCGCCAAAAGAGCACCGACCATGGCCCGCAACTCCCGCGCCGGCGTGTTCTCCCAGATATCGAGGGTGTCCATCTCCGGGATCACCAGCGCGATCCGCTTCGGGTCGACGCCCTGGGCGAGCATCGATTCGCGCAGGCTCAACCCAAGTTCACGGTCGTCCTCGCCGCCCTTGCACGAGATCATCACCAGCAGCGGCCGCGCATGCTTGCCCGCCATCCCCGGCACCCCGGTCCACTTCTGCCAGGCCCGCCACTCGAAATCGAACAAGGCGGCGGCATACCGCTCCATCAGCACGGTCTTGCCGCTACCGGTCGTGCCGAACATGGCCTGCTGCTTACGGGCATCGGCGTGCGGGATAGCCAGCCACGGTTCGTGACGCTTCGACAACGACCGCCACACCCCCGGCGCCTTGTGGCTGGTGGTGTCGGCGAGGGTGCCGAGCACGATGTCGTGCCCACGGTGCAGGGGCGCACCACTTTTCGCCGCGCGGGCCGCAGCCTGCTGCCGGCGAGCCGTCAGCGAGTCCCGGACACGCGTGGTGCTGCGCAGCGACTTCAACCCAACGGTCTCGGTCTTGATCAGGAAATGCGCCCACCACAGCGACGCCACCACCATCGTCGACGGCAGACCCAGGACCAGCATCATCGACAACCCACCCAGCTGCCCGTGAGCGAGGTGTTCGGCGCCGTCCCACAACAAGCTCAACGGCGTCGACCACGACCCGCCCGCCAGCACCGACGTCAGCGGCAACGCCCACGCAGCGGCAGCAAAGTTCCGCAGCCGGTGCGGCTCAACGGGTTTGATCGCAGCCACGGCCACGATCAGCACGAGCATCGCGGCCAGCACCGCCCCGCACACCAGCGCGGTCTCCGCGGTCGCGCCGGCGTGGGACAGGCCGTGATCGGACCAGTGGGTGAGAGGGTCGGTCACGTCCCGAACGACGGTCGGGGTTCCGGGCGGCGCCTCGGCAGTGATCGGCGGAATGGTCGTCGCTGGCGCGTCAGCCGGGCCCGGCGCGGTGGCGAGGGGGCCGCAGTCGGTGGGGGTGATCAGTGGGGTGCAGTCGGTGGGGCTCATGATGCTTCCTTGGAGATTTCGAAGATGGTGTGGCGCTGGCGTTTTGCCTCGCGCGCCGATCGGCGGGCGGCCAGGAATGCCTTCCACTGCTTGTCGAAGTCCTGGATCTGCAGATCCAGCGGCAGCGAGGCGAGCTCGGCCGGAAGCCGCCCCGCAGCGGCCTCCACGTTGTTGAGGACCGCGTCGGACCGGCACAGGTAGAGCAGGCCGACCATGGTGTAGGGGTGGGCGTCACGGGCAGCGCGGATCGCGCCCTGCAACGCGGTGTCCATGTGCGCCTTGTCCTTGACGCTGAGCTCGACTTCGAGTGCCCACCAGCCGTAGTTGCCGCCCACCACGCCCAGGAACCGGCCGTCATGCAGGTGCGGGCGCCCCGGCAGCGGGTCGATGCCGGTGGAGAACTCCAACACTGCTGTGCCACGCCGCTTCTCAGCAGCGATACGGACGGCGGTGGTGGCTTCGCGACGCAGAGCGCGTTCGGAGATGAACGCGGCCGGGTCGTTGCCGACCAGCATGATCCGGGCCTGGGCGACCGCGCGGTAGTGCTCGGCGTACATCAGCGGCGGGGACCAGGCCGCCGGCCGCCACCCCAGATAACGGGCCTCGACCCGCGGCGGCGCGAACACCCACGCCCGCCCGCGCTGCACCTTCTCCAGCTCGCACAACAAGCCCTTGGCGATCAGCTCCCGCACGATCGCATACGCGCTGGACTCCAAGACGTTCAAATATTGGGCGAGGACATCGACCTGCATGCCGCGCATGTCCGAGACCGCGCGCAGTACCTCGGACTGGCGTTCGGTGATCGTCGCGCGCCGCGTCGGCGGCAGGATCCGCCCCAGCGATCCTGCGGGCACCCCGAGCTCGGCGGCGATCTCCTTGGCACGGAAACCACTCGCCCGCAACGCTTGTCCTTCGCCCAGGACGGTTTCAACCTGACGCAGACTGACCCCGAGCAAGGTGCGGATCTGGGTATAGGTCAGCCCAGCATCACGCAGGCCGCCGATGATCCGGGGCCGGTAGCGGCGCTCCAACCCGGCATACCGGGTGTTGTCTTTGTTGTGGTTCATCGGGTTCGCTCCAATCCCCTGCCCCGTCCGCGCTGACGGCGCGCCGCGATATCGACGCGGGCCTGGGCAGCGAGTGCGCCCATCGCTTCGACCTCGCCGCGCGAATACGGTTTCCGGGCAGCTGATTCGGCCGCAGTCGCGCCGGTGGGGTCGGTGTGCGGCGTGGCGCGGTGGTGGGCTCGGTCTCGTTCGACCAGGCGGGTGTTGATTCCGAGCCGGTCGGCGATCTCGTCGTTGGTCAGCCCCTGGCGGACCAGCTCGTCGACGTGTTCTCGGCGTTCTTCGCGCGCGGACGCCGGTGTCCAGCGCGCCTTTTCGGGGCAGCTGTTGGGGTCATCGATCGCGGTTTCGTCCCACTCCATCGGCAGCGCCCACCCACGCCGCTCCCCCAACGCGCGCGCCTGAGCCGACGGACCAGGCACCAACTGCAGGCGGTCGAACAGCTCCTTGACGGCCCGCTCCCGATCCGCGGCGATGTCGTGGGTGAACCGGCCGGTCTTGTCGGCGCGGTTGCCCATCAGTGACCGGATGGTGCGGCTCCGCTCGCCGACGCCCAACTCCCGCGCCAGCTGCGCCGCCGGATACCCCGACGCCACCAGCGCCTGGAACCGGCGCCGCGCACCCAGGATCGGGACCAGCGCGGTGCCGGTGGTGACCTCGGCGGCACGCTCGGGCACCTCGACCGCCAACACGGCCTGTTCCAGCCACGCGGCGACCTGCTTGTCCGGGCCGGCCGCCATGATCTGGCTCAGCCCGGACTGACTGACACCGGCCAGCTTGGCCAGCTGGTTCGGCTTC
The DNA here is from genome assembly GCF_040680715.1 of Nocardia sp. NPDC051981. NCBI lineage: Bacteria > Bacillati > Actinomycetota > Actinomycetes > Mycobacteriales > Nocardiaceae > Nocardia > Nocardia sp. NPDC051981. Next base: position 78,348 of record NZ_JBFAXK010000027.1, read on the forward strand.
ACCCCGGCCGCGCGCATCGCTTCCATATGGGCCCGCACCGCATCAGCCGCAACCCTGGGATTCCAGCGCCCGTAGGCGATCTCACGGCTGCGGAACGCGGCATAGTGCCTTGCGCACAACCCGCGGCCCTGAGCCTCACCGGTCCCGCAACCGCAACTCACCGCGATCGCCTCCGATCACGCCCATCAGCCGAACCGCTGATCTGACGGCGGGCTGCCAGCTTGGTGCGGGCCGCCTCGATCAGCTCCCGCATGTCGGCCGCGTCGATCCCTCGCCGTTCGCACGCGTCTGCCGAGCGCACCCAGCGAGCGATGCGCAGCGACTCCAGCTGCGCCGGTGAGCATTCGCGCTTGGGTTTCGCCTGGGCCTCGTCGTACAGGTACGCCTGCACCTGCCCGAAACGACGGCTGGTACCCAGCACCTGGGCCTGCGCCTCGTCACCCGGGCGCCGATTGTTCTGCGCCAGTTGACGTTCGGTCCGCAGATGCTGCGGAGCCATCCGCCACGGGAATGTCGGAATGCCGTACTGGCGGCCCTCGGGATCATGGAATCGGGTACTCACCGCGACCGCCGCCGATCACGTTCCACCGGCTCAGCAGACTGGTGGCGCGCCGCCAGTTCCGTGCGGGCCTTCACGATCAGCGCACGCATGTCCGGGTCGTTCGCGTAGGCCCGTTCGATCGCGGCGCGGGATTCGGTGACAGACTCGCTGCCCCATCGCGCCTCGCGGTAGGCATCCCCGGCGGCGAGAAACTCGGCCAGGACGGGTTTGTGAACCGCCTGCCAGTGGTCACGTTTGGCATCCTCGGCAGCGCAGTCTCGGTAGCCCTTGCGCTGCGCCATGTCGCAGGCGGCGTTGACGATGTCGGACAGGACGGCGGCCACCGTGTCCAGACGGTCGCGTTCAGCATGCAAAGCAGCGAGTTCCGCAGATTCCCTTCGCTGCGCGGTCATCTCGGCTCCGGGAAGTTCTCGGAGGTGAATCCCCCCTTGGGGCGCTGCAGCTTGGTGACCGCGCGTCCACGACGCCACAAGTTCCAGGCGGTGACGATCAGCCCGATCTGCTCGCGGTCGCTGATACGCAGCCGGTTGACGCGGATGGAATCGAGACGGTCGCGCAGCGCGAGGATCGGGGAATCAGCGGCCAGGCCGGCGCCGCTGTCCCACAGCCGCACGAACTCCGCCGCGGCGGCCGCATCGATCTCCGACAGGCGCATCGCGACCGCACACGCCACCGCCGGACGAGCCTTCAACCGCTTCGCGACCACGGTGAACCGGTCGGCGATCGTGACCAGTTCCGGGTAGGCGGTGGCGAATTCGACCACCCGCGTGGTGGACACACCGGCGCCGCGCACGATGTCGCCGAAGAGGTTGCCCTCCATCCACACCATGTAGACCCGCAGCGCGGCCGCGACCATCGACGTGTTGTGGCTGGTGATCCCGGTGATGGTGAGCTGGTCGCTGGGGGTGCGTTTGGCGCCCTGGTCCATGGTGACCTGGCTGTCCGGGGACAGGCCGCGCACGATCAGCAGCGGGAACCGCATGCCGGTGGTGCGGGCAATGGCCTGCAGGCGGTGCTGGCCATCCAGCAGTTCCCCGTCGGGACCGAACTTGATCGCTTCACCGTTGAAACGCCAACGGCCCGAGACCATGTCGTCGTAGTACTGCTGCACCCGCGCCTGCCGGATCGGCCGGTTATTCGGATTACGTTCGAGCCAACGACGCGCCAGGGCGCTGTCGACATCCATGACCTGGCTGGTCACGGGAGTGTGATCGGGGTCGACCAGATGCATGGGTTATCCCTCCTCGGGACGGTCAGAGAAATCGGAGAGCCGGTCGATGACCTGGTTCAGGGCGTCGCGGGCGCGCAGCAGATCAGCCAGGAACCGGTGCGAGAGCTGCCCGGCGTGCCGGTCGAACCGGTCGTCACCGGTGAGGCGGACCAGCGTGTTCGTCTTGGTCAGCAGCTCCCCGCGCGCGGTGTCGAACGTATCGGTGATCGGACGCCGCCGGCGCGACGACGCTGCTGACTCACCGGTTTCGGTGGGGCTCGACTCGACGCCGTCGGCGGTAATCGGCTGGCGGTCAATGGGTTTCGGCTGGTAGGTCCGGCCGTCCAAACCGACCACCGAGTCAGGTGATTCATTTGAATCACTCGACGACAGCTCCCGAGACACCGTCGGCTGGCTCAAACCGGTCGCAGCCGCGATGGCGCGGGTGCTCATGCCGATGTCGCGCAGGGAGGCCACGACTTCGGCGCGGTCCTCGCGCGGGATACGCAACTGCGCGCCGTCGAACTCCGCGGCACAGTAGGCGTCCCAGCTGTCGTAGCCGAGCACCGTCCAGACCTGACCGGTATAGGCGTGCCGAACCAGCTCCCACACCTGCGCCACCCGGGCACGGATGTTGTCGGTGAGCTCGCGCACGGCCTCCTCGGTCAGCGGCTGGTGCTCGGTCGTCGTCTCGACGCTCATCGTGACCGCCTCCGATCCGGCGCCACGGACACATGCGCGGCAGTGGAATCCAGCTCCCGCAGCCACGGCCGCACGCTCACCTGCGGCGTGACAGCGCGGACCTCACGGTCGACGGGTGCGAGGTGCTGGGCGCGGCCCTGGCCGACCCGGTCGAGCACCGCGGCCGGTGTCAACCGCTCATGCGGGGCCGACAACGAGTGCAGCTGCTCCCGGTCCAGGGCATCGTCCAGCGCGGTCGACAGCTCGGCGACGCGGGCATCCCGCTCAGACAAGGTGCGGCGCAGACGTTCGTTCTCGGCCTCCAGCACCGCTTTCGGCCCGAACAAGGCAGTCCAGTTCATCGCGCCACCCCCGGCGGGGTCGGCGCGACCGTGGCGGCGTGCACGCAGTCGATCCGCGAAACCTCGTCCGCGCGGCACACATTCGGCGAAACCTCCCGCGTGCCGCCCTGACCGAGCATTACCCCGACCACCACGCCGGCGCCGAACACCACAGCGACCCCGGCCAACACCAGCCGCCACCGCAACGACGCCACGTACGCGTCCGGATCTATCAGGCCGGCGGGGTCGTAATCGCGTCCCGACAGCGCCGGCATCCCGGAATGGGAGCGGGCGAAATCCAGAGGATTCATCGCCGCCACCCCCTCCGCGACGACCGTACGAACCAGCGCAACCCGAACACGATCACGCCCGCACCGATCAGCACGCTCATCACGAACTGCGGCGCGATCAGCAGTCCGACACCCAGGACGACCAGAGCAAATAGGAAAATGTCGAAGCGGGTCATGAACGTTGCTCCTGCCCGACTTCGCGGCGCAAAGACAGATGCCTGAGATCCGCACTTACCTCGCCCAGGTCCCGCACAACCATCGACATGTCGTCGCGGGCCTCGACCAGCCACGACGCGACCTCCTCGGTCGCGGCCACCGCACGGGTGACGTTGGCGCGGTCACGGTCATCGGCCAGCGCGGGGTTCTCGGTGAGCCGCTGCGCCCAATAGGACAGCTGACCCAGCACCTGATCCGCGGAACGCATGCCGGCGACGAAGTTCCCGACCGCCACCGACACGTCGGCCGGATCAGTGAGCGCCTCTGCGGTGCTGTAGCGGGTGGCGTGGGCCAGATACCGCCACAACTCGGCCACCGCCATCGACGCGGCGACCACCGACTCCCCGGTGTGCGGGCCCTCCAGTGGGAACAGCGCATGCACCATGTCAGTGCGATCGATCTTCCGCAACCCGCTCACGACGCCACCGCCTCGCCATCGGGCTCGACTGTCGGAATCTCATGCACCGCATCGTGTTCGACAAGCACACCGGGCAGAGCCTCCAACAACGCGCGGGCGTGCTCGATATGCAGCGCCAGGTAGCCGGACGTGCCTTTCAGCGACACGTACACGTAGGCGGGGATCTCCAGGCCAGCGTCCGCGGTGTGCGCGGTCTGGTACCGAACCTCGATGCCTTCCACGGCGTAGCCGGGAGACGAAACCGAGACGTACGACATCAGGCCACCCCCTGGCCATTGACCGGGGTGGCGAGTGCCAGCAGCTCCTCGCGGTCGACGCGGATGATCTTCGGGCCGAATCGGTAGCCGGTCAGGAGACCGTTGCTGATCCAGTTGCGAACCGTGCGTTCGGTGACGCTAACGGTCTTCGCGGCCTCCTGGATGGTCACCAGTGGCGCGCCCCCAGGCGTCGGCTTGATGGGGACTTTCAGGGAACTTCTCGAACGGGTCACTGCCTCGGCTCCTTCGGTACCAACGAGCGAAAACTGTTGGTATTCAGGAGAACTCGGGGGCGATGTCTTGAATCAGTGCGCAAGGTGAGGCGCGCGGCGCGCAGGGGGGCGCACGCACCCTACGTCCGTGCGCCCCCTGCGCGCCCCCATTGGATCGGCGATCCGAACAAGGGGGAACACGTATGTTGGTCAGGTGAGGGATCTGCTAACGACCGCAACGTCCGAAGATGTCCGGAACCTTGAAAGGCACATCGCCGTGCTGCCTATCGGCAGCCTTGAGCAGCACGGCCGATTCCACCCTTTGACCACAGATACGGTCATCGCCTGCGCTATCGCACAGCGCATCGCCGATGACTACGGTCTCTTTCTGCTCCCACCGATCACCTTCTCCTGTTCGCATGAGCACGCAGCCTTCGCCGGGACGGTCAGCATCAGTCCTTCGACGCTTATCGCCGTGATCGAGGACATTTTCAGCTCGCTACGCACATCCGGCATCCGCAAGATCGTGATCGTGAACGGGCACGGCGGGAACTATGTGCTTCAGAACGTCGTCCAGCAGGTCAACGCCAGCGGACCACAGATGACCTTATTCCCCGGCCGGAGCGACTGGGACGGCGCGCGCACCGACGCCGGGATGCAGACGAGCGGCCACGAAGACATGCATGCAGGCGAGCTGGAGACTTCGATCCTGCTCCATACGGCACCTCATCTGCTTCGCCCTGGCTACGAGACAGCGGATTGGCGTGCAGATGAGCGACAGTTCCTCCTTGTGGGAGGGATGCAGGAATACACCGACACTGGCGTAATCGGTTTCCCATCGCTAGGCACGGCCGACAAGGGAGGGAAGACCTTGAGTTCGCTTTCAGGGGCGTTCAAGAAGCATCTTCAGCGTTTGGTCGACTGAGCGGACAATAGATCGACTGCGGCAGACTCGAACTCGCGAAGAGCCTCATTCCGCACAGGCCGTACCCGTTTCGATAGCTCGCGAAGAACTCCGATGGCACGTGCCGACGGGGCGCAGCGAATCAAGCTTGCGGCCTTCATCCCGGTTTGGGCCGCCAGCTCGAATTCGTTGGCGTCGATGTACGCAGACGCGAGCCTGGCCGCGCAGAGCCCCTGATCGCGACGCTGCGACTTCGGCCATTCGTCAAGCCCCATCGTGTAGGTCTCGATGGCACGGTACGGCTCACCAAGCCTCGCCCAGCTGTGCGCTGCTTCCATCTCGATGTAGGAAGGCGTGCAGTACAACGCCAGTGGGCTTGGGTCATCAATGGCCAGAACCTGCTCCATCGCTCGATCCAGCGCCTTGCGGCATTCGTCCGCCTCCCCGGTCATTGCATAGGCATTCGCCTGTTGACGCAGCGCCACCGCGCGCAGCTCCGGAGTGATTTCGTCCCATCCACGAAGTGCGGCATTGGCCAAACCCAATCCTTGTGGTGCATAGCCGTTCTCAGTGGCGATGTTGCTTCGCCGCTGAAGGATGTACGACATGAGATGCGGGTCGCCGATTTCCTCGGCGTAGTCCATCGCGTTCATCGTCCAATGTCGCGCGCACTTCAGGTCACCCGAGTCTTGGTACAGCCACCCGGCGAATTCACAGAACCGAGCACCCACTTCCAACAGCTCCGAACGCATCTCGCCGCGGGCCTTGCCACACAAGTCCTGAACCAGCTGGAGCTCGCTCTGGAGAGTTCCAAGTACGTAGCGAGGGCCGGTAAGTGCGTCCATACGGGCCCGCGCGTCCAACATCTCCTTGAGATGATCGACATACTCCGAATCGACGGTTTCGAAGGGCAATGCGATGAGGTCCGCCGGCGGCGCCGAGGGCTTGACTTCGTCCTCAAGCTTCCCCGACGGCTCGTCGAGATAGCCGATATCAGCGGCCGAGAGAGGACGGCGGGCTTCGATACTAAGCACGCTGAGCATCACGTCCAGACTTCGCTGGCTCGGCCGGTTCACGCCGTCGATGTACCGGCCGACATTGGTGTGCTTTGGATGCACAGGACGGCCGCCATCCTGCTCGCTGTACTGCCGCATCCTGTTGGCAAGCCCTTTGGGTCGAAGCCCCACCTCGGCCATCACGGCAGCCAACCGCTCGTTCTTTTGCCCCGCAGCAGATACGCCTAGACCTGCCGCCGAATCTCCTGTCGCCCAGGAGCGAATATCGCTGTCCTGCATAGGATTTCTCCAGGATTCCTGGCGTTTCCACCCGTTTCAGGCATCGTATCGCAGTAGGCCGACAGTCGTGCGTGACCGCGACCGGAGACCCTCAAGAAGTCCTGCGCGATGTGCTGGAGGTGGAATCCGCTGCAGGACAGTCGGTTCCCTCAACCACCGCGCCCAGGCACCTATGCATTGGAATGACGAACCAACCCACCGGTCCCTGGCGGGTCGTCGCGGACAAGCGGGTGCCTCGGAAGTTAAGCGGGGTGGCCAACCTCCAACGCGGAGCAGGTTCGAATCCTGCCGAGGGCACACCTTGACCTGCACATTTGCACACAGGCGCGCCTCAATGCCAGATACGTGCCAGTTCCACGTGTTCGACGGCCGCAGAACTGGACATTCCGGCACAAGGCGGAGCAGTTCCGTGCCAATGGCGGACATTCGCGTGTCCGCAGCAACGCCCAGCCATCGCCCGCCGTCAAACCAACCATGAACGACGAACGGAGCCAGCGCCTTCGGCGGGCAGGACTCGACCCGACCGACCCCGTGCACCGGTGGCGATTCCATCAGATCCGGATCCTGATCATCACCACCATGCCGGGCGGACTTCGGTGCGGACGGCGATGGCCGGCGCCACCCGGTCGGCATCGGTAGCGCCGTGATGCCTTTCGGCGCGTTCAATACCGGTCGGCCAGATCCTCGTCATCGGCCGCGCGTACGTCCTCGGCGAGGCGCCGCAACCGCGCAACCACGGTCTCGGTCGCCGCGCCGGTCCGATAGACGCCGTCGCACACCGCGACGACACCGCCGAGCATCGGCAAGGCGAGCAGCGCGAGCACCTCGTCAACCTCGTCCAGGCCCGGCGGCGGGTCGACCGCCGGGCGGACCGCGCGCAGCACGTCGCGCCTGTCGAACATCTCGGTCGGATCGACCTCGGCGAGGACGTCGAGGACCGCGGTGAGCAGGTGGTCAGATGTCATCGTTGACACCGTCCCGGCCGTCGAACGCCAACGGGCTACACCCCGGGCCGAGTTCCGGCTGATACACATGCGCCCCGCACTGGCCGAGGTGTGGACGAGATGACCGCGGGAGCATCCCGCGAGGCGACACGCGGTCCATCCGAGGACCGACCGGCTCGCCGCAAGTACGTGGCGTTCTGGGCCCGAGCAGAAAATCGGCGTCGGCAGAACCCACCCACGCGCAGTCTGCACCAGCTCGTCGTTCTCGATGGCGTAGCCGTCCGGGTGCAGATACCAGACACTCCGGTTATTCGAACCCATGTGCGAATGATAGCCGAGCGGTCGCTTATGATCTGCGCGTGTCGGACGATCAGAAAATGTGCCAGATCTGCGGCGAGCGCCCGGTCGGCGAGGGCTACATGTCGATGATGTGTCCGGAGTGCCGGGCACGGATCGAGGAGCAGAACCGCACGCGGCCGTACCCGTTGCTGCCTCCGCCAGAGGACATTATCTAGCGCGCTGACGTAACGCCCTGGCCGGTTCGGTCAGCGCGGTATGCGGCAATGTAGTGTGTTTCCCGGAAGCGTTCCGTCGCGCGTGACGAGGACCCATTCGTCCATCTACAGGCTCTTTAGACCAGCTTGCCATCATTCGGCGGCTCGGTGATCTCATATCCAAGACGCCGCAACACCTTGACCGCCACCTCTGGGTGGTTCCGTACCGCGGCCCGCAACTGGATCTCCTGGAACTCCTGACGCGACTTCTCAAGAACCTCCTCCCAGCCGCTGCGCCCCTTCGCCAGCTTCTCAACGATCAGAAATTCGATGACATCTTCAAGCGTCGGCCGGAATCGGCGGCCACCCACTGGTAGATGCAGCTTGAGGAGCGGCTTGTCACGGCCGGCGAGGGCACCATCCCAGTCGACGGAAGAGGCTTTGACCTGCACGTGGGCTTCCGGGTAGCCGTGCTCCTTGTTCCGCTCGTAGTCGTAGTGGAGCAGTTCGCGCTCACCGCAGGCGTCGGCGGCGAGCATCATCACCGATGATCTGACCATCAGAAATTCGCGTGATTCATCGGGCTGCAGGTTGATCTGCACGCCGACATAGAGCGTGGGGTTCTCGTTTCCAATCCGGACGGGCACGCAGTTCATGCGAGGGTCATCCGGGTCATTGATCTTGCCGGCGAGACTGATCTGGGCTTGGCCGCCATCGTCGATCTGTGTGACGAGGCGAGCGTTGTTGCAGATCGTGCCGTTGAGCAATGTATTCATGTGGGCCGTGAACTGCTTCGCTTCGGGCACGAACCTGAACCTGGCCAACCCGAACCCCTATGACTTGTAGTAGCCGCCTATCCGGCCCCATGCGAGACGGTGCCGCATGGTCGGGTAGTCGCGGGTGCGGGCCATGTCGGCCAGCTCATCGAAGCTACACCCGAGGTTTGCCAGAATCCCCTCTATCATGTCCTTGACCTGGGTTTCGCTGAGCTTTACGACTTCTACTTCCGGTTCCAGTGTGGCGGTCATCACGTGTCCCTCCTGGTGGTAGCCGCAGTCTAGGGTGCCCATATGACAAGGGAGTCTCGTTCCGGCGGGCCCATCCGTATCGTTACGTTTGGCCGCAATTGGAACCTTCGGTGTCACGCCATGTTGCGACACGCCGTCGACACGCTGACCGGGCGGTTCTCCTTGGGGACGCTTCGGAATATGTGCCTTAGATCACTGTCAATGTGACTACCGACACAACAATTATGCGTAAACCGAATCACTATTAGACACACCACAGTCCTGCGGCCGGCCACCCCGCCTCCCCCGCTGTGGCAGATACGGGGACCGGAGGACGCGGGGTGCATCACTCATCACGAACCTGCAGAATGCGGGTTTCAGTTCAGCGATCACGGCGCGCCGATCACGGTCGAGGCCCGGATCGATCCGGTACCCGCCAGGCATCACGGTCCCGGATCTCAGATCCTCAGCGCGGGCGCCGCGCCGAGGCACGCCGGAAAATCGGGTGTCGGCCGGTACCCAAGTACGGCATGATCGCCGCCATGTTCTCCACCGCCCGGCAGTGGGAGCTCGCCCATTTCAGCGAATTCGACCAATGGCGCAGCCGCTCAGGCGGTCTCGCTAAATGGCAGCTGGCCACATTGCTCGACGCGGTACGCACGACGACCTTCAGCTGGGGATCGGTGCGTGAAGGCCGGGCGCTCTCCGACTGCTTCGACGATGTCCTGACCCGCTGCAACGATCTGATCTTCGACGACCCGGCCGAAACCTCCGCCTATGCGCTGCTGCACCTGGCCGACCGCTACGGGCGCGCGTGCCAGGTCCTCGAACATCTCATGAGCGCCGGGCAGCTGCCGTTGCGGCGTAAGCACCTGAAAATCCTCGACGTCGGATGCGGTCCCGCACCCAACCTGTACGCGGCCTTGGACTTCTACACCGGGATCAACGACTGGGTGCGCCACAGCGGCCAGGACCTGACCTTCGCCTCCAACATCACAGTCCACTCGATCGACCGCGGCCCCGGCTGGAAACGCCTGATTCACTACCTGTCCGAGCACCTGCTCCTGACCCGTAACCACCAGACGGTGCCCGGCATCGTCCCGCCCTTCGGAATCACCTTCGACGACCTCACCGGATTCGCGCCCCGCGAGAACACTCGCGAGGCATACCGAGCCGCCGTACGTGCGGTCGACCGTTTCTGCGGCTACGACGACGAATACCTCACTGACGCCGAAGTCCGCGCCATCGCGTACCACAGGGTGGCCGATAGCGCCTACGACCTGATCTTCGCCTCCAACTTCCTAACCCAGCCCCACATGATCGACACCTTCGAACACGAGATCGTCGCGCTGTCCCGATCGCTTTCACGTGGAGGACTGCTGATTATCACCGGATCGGCTAGCCATCAATACCAACCGATCTGGGACCGGCTCGCCACCCAGATGAGAGCCCCTGGTCTGGTCCGCCTGCACGATTTCGCCGAACCAATTGCCACCGCGCGAGGCCGTTACGCTCGCCCGGTCCGCGAGCACACTCTCGCCTCGCTCGATCTTCTTCGCGCCCAGGGTCTTCCGGTCAGCGACACACTCTATGTCCCCCGCTTCCCTACCTTCCAGGTCATGGCCTGGAAACGGGTATATACGCCACGCAGAGCCGCTGTTCACCGCACGCCCTTTTCCGACGCGATTCGACCTTGACGATTATCAAGGCCGACCACCTGCCGGTGTGGCGAACCGGAAACTGCGACGGTGGAGTTCCAGTCGCTCGGCGAGACTCCAAGCCGAAGCCGCCCCCTTCCTCTCCTCCGTCGCCGCCGGTTTTCCCACTCGTGACAACTTCACGGTCCCCGGAGGCATCGGTATCCACACCCACCCCGACGAGTAAGCCCTCCCGACCCCAACCGACGTAGACACGGCAAACGGAAATCGGCAGTAGCGGATGTTCCTGCGCCGCAGTCGGTCTCGTCGGCGTCTGCCCCGCGCTGGCCGGTTCGGTCAGCGCGAGTCGCGGCCTGACAGGATATTCGGTTCCGCGATCGCGGCAGGAAAACGGGTCGCTCGGCTCCGATCACCGGTCGATACTCTGTTCGTGAAGAAGAAGACCCGCGCAGCTGCAAACCGCGGCGAATCGGTTGGCGGATCGCTGCAATCGACCGTGGCGAACGCTGCGCTTCTGCTCGAGGAGGCGATGTCGGCCGCCGATCACGCCCTCAGCATCGACCTCCGCCCAGTTATCGCGTTGGACGGCGAACTTCTCATCCGCCGTGAGCCGCTACCGGATCGCATACGCCGCATCATAGCGGAGCCCATCCTCAATATCCGAGTGATACAACCAGTTTCGCGCTGGTCGGAGTACTTCCGAAGTGCCGTCCGGCGGATGGACCCACCGCGAGGACCGAAAGCCCATACCGCCGCGCTGGACGCCCTCATCGACGACTTCACCCGGGACATCGAGAACCTGCTCGGCACAGTCGGATTCGCGGCACAGGTCGAGACCCGACCGGAAGGCTACTACGCAAACATCTGGGACGATTTTGTCCTGATCTCTCACACGCACCTAGCCCGCTTGTCCCTGACGGTCACCGATTGACGGCCAGTGGCATGGTCGGCTCGAATCCCCGTGCGACCGTCACCAGTGCACGAAATTCGGCAATAGCGTGCGTTCGCCGGCTCCGAGCCGCGGATTTGAGTCCTACGCAACAATTTTCGCTGCTGGCATCAAACGACGTCCCTGCCTTCAGCCGGGCTGCCCGATCAAGGTTGCCGGATCGAGCGCCAGCAGCGGCATGGCGGCAATGGCCGACCGCAGCGAGTCCACCGCGTCCTCAGCCTGCGCGCCAATCGCGGCGACCGTGTCGGTGACCGACTGAACGACGGGACTCACAGGTGTCGGTTCTGGCGAATCCGGCACCGGGACGGCAACATCGATCAGCGGCGGCACGTCTGGTTTCGCCACGTCGACACCGCCACCGAGCGCGCCGGCGGCGGCACCGCCGAGCACAGCACCGCCGGCGGCACCGACTGCGATAGCGGGCACGGCAGCGGCGGCGATACCTACCATGCATCCCAGTCCGGCTCCGATCCCGGCACCAATGGGCATTCCGACTCCGGCTGTAGCGGTGCCGATCGCGCCGCCGGCGATTCCACCGGCGACAGCCCCGATTCCGCAGCCGATGCCTGCGGCGGGCACGGACACGACTTCGGCGCCCACGATCGCGGCGATGGTTCCGCCGGTGATGGTCGAGGCTGCGCGTCGATCCGATTCTTCGCGGGGGAATCCGAGTGCGTCGTATCCGGCGGCGATCTGCCACTCGGCGTAGTCCAGGTACGCCTGGGCTTTGTCGCGGGTCTTCGCGTCCACCCAGTACGGTACCGCTAACACCGTGTCGCCAGCTCGGACGGTATGCGGATCAGCTTGTGCCTGGGGAGGTTCCGGCTCGGTGTGCTCGGCGTCCGGATCAGTGGCTGCGGGCTGCTGGATCACGGAGTCGTTGTGGGGGCTGGGCTGTTGGCTGGGTCGTGGGCGCGCCGGTGGTGGGGGCGGATCGGGAATGTAGTCCGCGACGCTCGGCGCCGGGGCGGTGCTGAGGCCCGGTTGTCCGTCTCCGGGGGCTGCCAGACCGGGCTGGCCTGTGGCCGCTGCGATGCCGTGGCTGGCGGTGGCCAGCATTGGTAATGCGGCGAGTGCCGCGATTATGCGTGTCATGGTCATCTGCTCACACCTCGATCCGACCGGATACCGCCGGATCGATCCTCGAGAGCGGAACCGAACTCGCACGGTGATCACGCTGTGGGCGAGCCTACTCGGAACCGATTGGGCGGCAACCACGCCCGCGAACCTGGCACGGAAGGTCAGAGCCTGGTGCCGCGGCGTCGGTCGCTACTCGGGTCATTGCTGCGTCCGTGCCCGGGCCGGTCGTTGAGGAAGTCGACGACGTCGCGGGTGCGGTAGCGTCGGCGCGCGCCGCGGTCCTCGTAATCGGCGACTTGGTCGATGAGGGCGCGGTATTGGGTGACGGTCGCGCCGGCGACGCCGACCAGGCGGGCGATCGCACCCAATGTCCGGTATTCCTCAGGGTTCTCGGGCATCGCGAGCCGGGCGGGCCGGCCCTCGGCGTGCCAGCGCGACAACCAGTCGTCCAGGTGCGCCAGGTCGTATTCGCGGCTGCGTCCACCGCTCCCGGTGCCCGCGGCACGGTCTTGATGCCCCACGGGCTCAGGGAAGCCCTGGAGGTAGACCCATTGGTTGCGAACCGTGGTTAACGTCAGCCCGTGCTGTTTCGCCCATTCGGCAAGGGTCACCAACTGTGCCATGGCTTCATTGTCGGCGGCTGGCGCCCCTGTCCGCACACCGGCGGACCGCGGGTGTCCGATCATGGTGGGCTCCTGGGGTTGTCGCGCCAGCGCTACAGTGGCGGTGCCTTCCTTTCGTGGGGGCACCCGGGCGGCTGGTATGTCCAACCGTGGCCGCACGACCACGGGTTACCAGCCGCCCTCCCCCACACTCAAACAGCCCAGCGGTCGATGTCCTCACCGGTCACGGCTTCCACCAGCGCCGAGACCAGGATCTCCGCAACCGGAGGTGTGACGGCGTTACCGTACTGGCGGACCTGCTCACGCTTGGTCCCCAACACGGTGTAGCCGTCGACAAACGCCATCGCCGCACCGATCTCGCCCGGCTGGAACATCCGGAACCGAACATCGGCGATATCGCAGTCGGTGAGCGCCTCGACCACCGCATAGCGGTCCCGCGTCGACAGCGCGCCCATCGGCCGGTCGACCGGGTACGCGGCACCGGTGCCGTAATACGGGATCATCAGTGCCCGCCACACCTGATGCGGCACATCGGTGGGCGGGGACACCAGTCCGTGGTGGTTGCCGCTGGCGGTCACCGTCGAGAGGGCATCGGTGACAGGGCGGGCGTCGCTGCTGCCGCCACGCAGCTCGGTCACGAACGGCAAAAACGCCAGCCCAGTCTCAGCACGGGTGGTCTGGGTGCGCAGCGGAACGCTCACCGGCTGAGGCTCTTTGCCGTCACGTCCCTCCATCGGCACCACCAACGCCGGTGGCATCGTCGCCGCGTCGGTCGTCTGTAGGCGCTGGAAGAAGCGGGGCGGGATCATCAGCCCGTCGTTCTCGCGCGTCGTGCGCGCCGGAAGCGGGCTCGTGACAGGTGTTGCCTCGTCACGCCAGGTGCCTCCGGCGGGAACCGTCATCGGCAGCTGGGCGGCGTAGCGGCGCAACCCGGTCATGATCCGCGCCATCGTCTTGTCCGCCAACGGTTTCACACGATCCCCGATGCCCTGCCCGGACAGGGTCCAGTCGATCGCTGCGGCGGCCGGAAGGGCGGGCGGCTCGAGGACCTGGTTGCGGCAGCGCACGCGCGGGCAGCGGTAGAGGTACTGCTGGCGGTAGCGGCCCATATCGGCACCCTCGGTCTTGAACACCTGCATCGCCGACACCCACTCCCCACAGTCGGCGCAGAATGCCAGCGGGCGCAGCCACTTCGACCAATCCGGGCTGCGCCCCAGCGACGCGTCCCAATACGCCACATACAGCCGGTCGCGGCTCTGCGGCGCGACCGGGGTACGGATCGGCTGGGCGTGCATCGAATTCAGCGCGATCACCCGTGTGTGATAGCCCAGGGCACGGATCTCCCCCAGCCACCGGTTCCACTGATCCCACGCCCGAACCTCGACCACGTTCTCGACCACCCCGGCACGGACCCTGCCACCGCGCTCGATCACCCCGCGCAGATACATCGGCACCTCTTCCATCAAGGCGCGGCTGCGGTCGGCCTCCTCGTCACGCGGGGTATCGAACAGGTCGCCCTGCATCGTGTGGTCGTAGTCGCGGGCCTTGCCGCGTGCCGAGGACCACTGCGGGCATTCCGGGCTGGCCCAGAACAGATCCGCCGCAGGCCACCTCTCCACCGGCGCCTCACGAATATCACCCAGGTGGTGATCGGTCTCGGGGAAGTTCGCCGCGTGCGTCTCGATCGCGCGCGCCCAATGATTCGCCGCACGCGAGACCCGCACCCCGGGCACCGCGTGCGCACCCTGACTCGACCCACCCGCACCACAGAACCAATCCATCAGATCCAACATCGCTGTCTTCCTTCGACTTTCGTGGGAGAGAGGAAGTGGCCGGAGTGTCCAAGGCCCGACCAATTCCACTTACTAGTTTACTCGTTTTGATCGAATATGACTGGCGGCAAGCATGATCCGGAATCCTCGCTACCTCATCGGCTGTGCGCCCGCTATTGATGCGTAGGCATCAACGCGTTGATGCTCAGCCATCAACCCTCGTCGGCAGTGGCGGCGGTGAAGGGTTCGCGGCACACGCCGCACAGGATCGGGCCGGCGTCGATGGTCTTCTGCGCAGCCCGCACCCGCCGCACCGGCGTGCACGTACAGACCAGGGCGCGCCCGTTACGCGGGGCCTTGCCAGACTTGCCACCGTCCTCGCCGTCCTCTCCCTCGCCTTCGACGGGCTCGTGCTCGCCGCGGCGATAGGCGACGATGGCCGCGTCGAGTGTGCGGATCTGCCGCTGGTAGGTGTCGGCAGTGGCATCGGGCACGACCGTGACCGTCCAGCCCCGAAAGCGGTCGCGCTCGACCGTGAGCCCGAATTCGCGGGCGATGTCGCGGAACTTCCCGTTGTGGTAGGCACCGGCGCGGCTGGTGTCGTCGATCCCGCGGGTGCGCGCGGCACCGTGCACGGCTTCGTGCAGCAGCGTCCCGAGCACATCACGCGCGCCCATCGCCAAACCCTCTCCACCGACGAACAATTCGGGCATCACCTGCTGGCCGACCTTCCACCGGTCGGGGCCGAAATGTCCCAGCTTCAGCACGCCGCGCCGGCCCATCGATCCCGACGCCATCGTCACCACCACGTCGGGGATATCGGGATGACGGGCGCGCAGATCCGCCCACACCGATTCGATCGCTACGACAAGAGGACTCGAGATGGCATTCATGCCACACCTCCGAGAATTGATTACTATGCACCAATTCTACCGAAATACACTGCGCCACACCATGTTTGACCTGCGGAAATCATATTCAGATTGATGCACAGGCATCACCGGATTGATCGCTATGCATCAAATATGTTGTCGCACAGCATCAAATTCCGGCGCGTGCCGAATCTCCCTGTTGTGGTCCATCTTCAGCACCGAGCCCCATACCGACGTGATGTCCGCGCTCGCGCCCCTGCTTGTGGTTTCGTCACTCGACGCGCCCCGTTCCCAACGCACCGTGCCATGCCAACCCCGCCCCTTGTGGTCCTCTCTTTGTGGTCCCCCTTGTGGTCTCTCTTCCTTGTGGTCTCCCTCTTCTGTCTCTTCTCACCTTCTCCTCTCAACTGTTTGGTGGTGGTTTGTCTCCTGCCCGATCCCCACTATCTTCAGCGAAGCGGGAGATAGTGGGGATCGGGCAGGAGGCGGACCACCACCAAACCCACAGGTCAGGTCGATTTCGCATCGCACTTTCATCGCACAACTTGTGTGCATTCATTGTGCATTCAGTGTGCATTCATTCCGCATTCGTTCCGCATCGAAAATCGGTGTATGGCAGCGGAAATTAGGCATCCGCGATCGATC
Organism: Nocardia sp. NPDC051981; assembly: GCF_040680715.1. Classification (NCBI taxonomy): domain Bacteria; kingdom Bacillati; phylum Actinomycetota; class Actinomycetes; order Mycobacteriales; family Nocardiaceae; genus Nocardia; species Nocardia sp. NPDC051981. The sequence goes on from NZ_JBFAXK010000027.1 coordinate 94,781, forward strand.
AGACCTGATCCTCACACCCTTTTGCGACACCACTGGCAGACGCATGCCCGAGCACGAGGAACGCGCGGCGGTACCGCGCGCCAACGAAAAGCCTTACAAGCTACCGGACGCTCCGATATCGCCTAGCCCACACCGGGCAAACTTGTTCTGTACCTGTACACCCCAGCTAGATTGCCGCAGTGATTATCGCTCAACCCGCAACATCCAACATTGGCATCGAGTCAGACAACACCGCACAGCTGCACCCCCGCATGGTCCGGCCGAGGAAGTACCAGGATGCCGAGCTTCGCAAGTTGATGGGCGGGCTAATCGCTGACGCCGACGACGACGCACTACTCGCCGCGTACATCTGGGCCACCGAATCGCGTATTGCACACCACGTTCTGAACGATCTGGCCACCGATCGGAAGATCATCGAAGGCTGGGTAGATGGTTGCACGAATCGGCTGAAATCCCCTGGGCCGTGGGGCTGGACCTGCACACATACTCTGCGCGAGGCCAAGGATCTCTTGCAGTCGATGATCGAGCTATCGAGCCGAACGGCCGCGATGCTCAAGGAAGCCGAAGAGGCCGTATCTGCGCAAATCGGCGTCCTTCGCGACACTTTCGGCAAAGACCCGACACACCTGTATCCGATCAGCGACGACAGCGTCTCGCCTCTCGACAGCATTTTCGCTACCTGGCACCGCACGTTCACTGCGATCGTCGACTTCATAGACAGTGTCGACAAGTACCGTGCTGCTCACACTGACCTCGAAGAGGTCGAGGCGCGGCGCGCGGCCTACGTAGCTTCCGGCAACAGCATATCCAACCAGACCATCCAGCGATGCGACGGAACGGATTTCGAGAAGCTGACAGCTTCACTTCTGCGCCGCGACGGACTGACGATCATCCGCGGCGGAGGAGGCTCGCGCGACCAGGGGGCCGACGTCATCGCTGTGACCCCAGACGGACGGCGCGTTGTAGTCCAGTGCAAACTGCGGCAACGCGGGCCGGTTCCACCGGCTGTTCTGCACCAAGTCAACGGCACCGCACGACAAGTCCATGGTGCCGATGTCCCGCTAGTCGTCACCAACAGCACGTTCTCGGCCCAGGCCACCACATTCGCCAGTGAGTACGAGATCCACCTCATCGACGACCATGGGATTCGCCGATGGGCAACCTGGGGCGAGAGCATTTATCACATACTGGGACTGAGCAGCCCTCCGAGCGAAGCCGACGATGCAGCCTGATAGATGCCACACAGCGGCGTTCAACCTCCAGCGGGACCCTACAAACTCCCACCAAATTCGCTGCCCGTCAACACTTTTCGAAATTGCGTTCGATCGTGCGGAGTAGTCGTTTGGTTCGATTCCCGGCCGAGGGGAATTTGGTGGATGAAGAGGACCCGCCAAGCGTATCGCTGGACGGCAGCGGAACGAACCATGGGGCTTCTGACCCTCAGCCGTCAGGCCTGCGGACCGCTCCGAACAGAGCTCTGTGCTTGACGTGCAGCCTTCCTTCGGTCAGGCCACGCCGGCCCTTGGCAAACCTTGTCCACCGATCTGGCGTACTCATCGGAATCGGTTGGCGCCTTTGGCGTCACATGGAGCGCTGCCCCGGACCCTGCTCCTCACCGGAGAGGCAGGTCTCTCAAGGCCGCCGAGGCCAGCAATCGCAGTGCGCTGGTGGCGTCGCCGTTGCCGGTGTCAGATCGCTCGCGAGTCACGCCCGCCCGGATCGGGGGAACCAGGCACACCGAGAGGTTCACGGCACGGATCGCCGTTTGTCGGCGCCGGCCACTCCTTCGCGTGTGGCGAAGCCTGGAACTCAAGGCTCCTGGAACGAATCTGTCTCTGTCGCTGATCGTCCCAGAGGTGGCTCACTGGTTTTTCGCCCTCAAGATGCCCCATCCGCGCGAAGTCGTCGTCGAGGCCGATCCGATCTCGTCTTCGATCGCTGCGGCGCGGCGGCCCGCCAGGAATGCCCGCGGCCAACGCCTGGCAAACATCCCCGCCCTCATAGAGTCATTCAGGACTCAGCGAGGCTGAGATACCGTAGTGTCTGTGCGATGGCCTGGCTCTTCCGCCGTACCAAGCGCCCCCAACCTGAGACATCTACGGTTCAACCCAACTCACCTTACGTTCGCTCTCCAGCCGACTACGCCGCACCGTCGAAGTCCCTACGACTAAACGGAACTGCCGTTTGGCACACAGTTACCGGATGGGAGAACACGCAAACCCTCATCGGCGCGGCTCGCGAAGGTGGCTTGGTCGAAGTCGAAGCGATAACAGAGCCGGGAAATCCTCACGACCACACCGCGATAGCGCTGGATCTCAACGGCACTCGAATCGGGTACCTCCCACGCGGGATCTCAGGAAAACTTTTTTTATCCATCAAACAGCTGAACACCGCAGGGTTCCGTGTACTCCTAGTAGGTCGAATAGAGCCGAACAGTACCGCCCCGAAGTTGGAAGTTCGTGGATCATGGCCCAACGAGATCCACACGTGGTTGAGTCTCCCGCGCGGTGTGCGTCCGACGGAATACTTCGAACTTGACTGGGTCAAGACCGACTATCAACGCTTCCATCAGGCTGTTCGACATTCCCTCTTAGGCGGATCGGTGTATCAGGTCCTCACCTGTGAATTTCACACCGAGGCCCGTCGGATCAACCCGTACCGAGGAGCTGACGTCGGCCCTGCAGGCGAACCTGCGGTGCCGCGAGTCGGAACCTACGTCGATATCTTCGCTTCCGACCGGCAGATCGGTGAGATTCGTGGCGTAAATCCACTGGATGAATCTCCCGCCGGACGAAGAATCCGAGACGGACAGATGACAGGGCTAGCCCGACTGGCGCAACGGGAAGACTATATCGATCTACAGGTGTGTGTTCCCTGCCAAGATGGTACCCACCCCCGAACAGCAAAAACCTTCATGTGGTTCGATGAAATACAAGCGCTAGAGAACCTCGAAAGCGTGCGGCACGCTCGCGCGTGGGCCGCGGAGAACGTCGACGGAAAACCCTACTATCAGCATCGAGGTGAGGTAGACGCCCTGAAGCGGGCAGGTGATCTTGAGGCCGCTGCAACACTTGGCACCAAACTCATCGACGCCGTTCTTGCCGCAGCCGAGATCCGACATCAAACCCCGGGGCCCACTCTCATGTTCCTCGAAGTCGCAATTATTCTCAGGAAACTAGGACGCATCCAGGACGAAGTGGCAATGCTCGAAAAATACATATCACACTGTCCCGAAGGTACTACACCTGATAGAAGAATCGTTGACAGAGCCGACAAGGCAAAACGAATCCTCCAGCGACGAGGGTGATTCCGCCCCCACGTTTCTCGACACCCGGAACGACACTGAGGCTGCCGGTGGTGTTAGCGTCGACAATGGGGGCACCAACACGCGCTGACGCCACGTCCTCATCAGCGATGACCACTCCACACATGGAGCGGCCCGAGTCAATTGCCGCTGTTATAGCTGGTGCAGGCGGAATTCGAGGAACGAACGATCGACTTCGATGGGCTCGTTCAGCCACCAGCTATTGCCCTTCTTGGCGAGATCCCCAGTTGCAGCGAAGGGCAGTTTATCCCTGAGCGCCGCGATAGCCCATCGGAAATCCTCGGCCTCAAGCGGGATCGTGACTTTTCTTGTGCGTCGTCCGATATCGGCATTGATTACGATCGCGCCTCCTTGATCCTCCTCGGTTCCGGCGCCATCATCTGCCACCTTCAGTTCGATGACTGGGCCCACGACGGTCACTCGCTGAGGTTCTTCTCGGCGGACCAGGCGCGACTCTATCTCGGGAAGTTCGTCAATGATTGCTCGATCGAGCGACACATGAGACGGCACCGGGGCGTTCTGAGGTTCGGCTGCGGCCCATTCGAAGGACAGGTCCAGCCCGTGTAATCCTTCTGCTGCCCCCATTTCTTGCAAGGCCTGCACGACCGGGAGTTTCAATCCCTGGTTGACAGCATCATCGACATCGGTGAAATCTCCTCGGTCGGCGGCGAATCGGCGAGTGACCTCGAGACTGCGGGCGAGCGTGGTCATGACCCGGCGGGTAAAGCTCGGCATGCCCTCGTTATCGGAATCCTCAGGCCTGTCCGCTGACAACGCTTCCACCGCAGCATCATCGAGTCGAGCCGCGACGGTGATGATGAAGCTGCCCTTCTTGGTGTGCCCCATCCGGATGTCGTCGTTGAGGAATTCGTTGACATAGTCAGGAACACGACCGCGTCCGCTGGCCTGCGGATTGTGCGTTGCGACGGCTGCCGCGCGAATCAGCTGACCAATGTTGTCCAGCAACGACGCAGCCTGCCTGAGCGGGATCGTTCCATCGCGCATGGTCTGATCGACACGGACGAAGAACAGATCAGCGTGGACCGAGGCGACCTGCTCGGCGAGCTCGGACATCGCGAGGTCGTAGGTGCCCGAGATGGCTGTCACCGCTTCGCGCAAGCGCTTGGCGTAGTCGACGAAGGACGGTTCGCGAGGAAGTAGAACTGATATCGATCGGCCGCCGTGCCCGCCATCGAGCACCCATACCTGATCGAAGGTCCGATCTACCTGCTTGGTCCAGTGCCGGCTTGCGAGGAACTGCGCAACGTTGTCGGGGGTGAGGATGTCACCGTAATCGGCCATGGAATCAGCTACGCCAATACGGGCACCCATTGGCTCGCCTCCTTCATCAATTCCAGCAGCGATTGTGGCGTCAGCAGGTTCGTTCTAGGGAGGTGAACGGTCTGGTTTTCCTGCCCCTCCTTGAATGGGGCGAACCTGTGCCCCCATTGCCAGTACATGTGGCAACGCGCGAGCATCCCTTGCTTGTCGAGCTTGATCCAGTGTCCAACGTCTTTGGGTATCACCAGTACACACAGCAGGGTGGGAATGTGCCGATTCCGACACGCCATCATTTCGTAGGTCCGGCTCTCGAGAGACCATGCGATCGTGTCCTTGCGTTGGATTGCGATCTGACCCGTACATTTGAGCTGGATGTCGATCTGCGGAGCGTACATGTCCGGCGCGTAGTTGACTCTCGAGCTCAGCGAGGCGTCCTTCCCGTCGTAGTCCTGACCCCAGGATCCGAGAGTCAGACCGCACGCGCTCGCGAGCATGTGTACATACGACTTGCTCAGCTCTTCCTTCATTCCGCCGAGCGGCATCGAACCATCGGGAACCTCATGCGACCGTGTGAGCGTCGCCACATCCGCCCCAGATAGAGCATGGTCCATTGAACCATGCTGGCCGTTGGGCCGCTCCTCGTCGGATTCCCCAGAACTACTCACCACCGCCCACTCTCCGTCGAGTATCCGCAGTCCGGACACCCCGCGCCCGAACACCAAAAACGATCTTCACAGCCGGATTGAAACACCTCATGCCACCAGCGGACTACCTCCTGGATCTGGGTGTGCACGCGATGTCGGATGGTTGGCACAGACCGTCGGAGCTCGCGGACGCGGGTTTTGCAGCGGGAACGTCGGCGCAGCGTGGATATGCCCGCTCCTGGTCATAACCCGCGTCCGGTGCGTCCGGTCCATTGGTGCCGACTCGATGGCACCGGAATCGGCACTATTGCGCGCTCGCTGGACGCGCCCGAACAGCGGGGTCGAGAAACCGATCCGCTCTCGCCGATGAGGCTGTACCAATCAACGTGTCACAGCGATGTACGTGGCATGCACTTCATACCGAGGTCGAGGTAGCAGCAACGATGACAACTCGCGAAATTCTGTACGGCGACTGGTGGCTGCCCTCCGCCCCGGACCGCACCGTTCCAGGAACGCTGACCCTCGGCGAGACCCCTGAGCCGGGCCTTGAGCTCTATGACGAGCTCATAGTGTTCGATGCAGAGGAAGGGCCGCTCACCATCCATGGCGATGCCAGCGGCCGGAAGGTGTCGCTGTTAGGCGTGTATCCGACACAAGAGACCTCGACCATTCGCGGCGGTAAGCGATACCCCGTCCAGCTGTTCGACATCAATTTCGGGGCCCTCATCGGCGATGCACATGTCGCTGACGAGGATGAATCGAAGTTCTCGGAGTCGGCCGTAGATATCGACTATCTGACCTTCATTTCCCAGGATATCGACCATTCCGAAACGGCAATAAAGGACAAACCGGATGGCTCCAGTGACTATAGCTTCACGGTCACGACCGATGGCCGACGGTCAGGACGGTACGGCAACGTCGACGCTACAACGATCCCCGAGGCGTCTTTCAGTCCGGACGCGGAGTTTCACACCGCTGAGATGCGTATTCGCGCATCATTCAAAACGCATGTACGCCTCACCAGCACCCAACCGATCTCCACCCGCGAACATGTGGAGACCGCGAGGCGGCTCTCGGACCTTGTCACGCTCGCTATGTACCGACCAGCGGGAGTTCGCCGGATCGTCTTCAATGTCAGCACGACCGATAAACGCCATCGCTACGAATGGTGGGGTGCAGATCCAACTTCTGCGAACGAGCGTCTGGACGGGCCGACACAGCGCGCCATCGCGTTCGATCTGGGGAGCGTCGACTTGGCAACCTTGCTGCCTGCCTGGCACACCCTCAACACGAAGGCCGTTTACGGCGTGCAGTCGATCATCGGTTTGCTGCGAGAGACCAGCACCTACCACGAAACCAAGCTGCTCGGCGTATGCGGAGCCATAGAGGCCCTGCACCGAGGCCTGGACTCCGGGAACTGGACCTACCGCCAGCGATGCGAGGCGCTCGCAGCGATCCCCTCGAGTGCCGCCGTCGCGCAGATAATTCCTGACGTTGCCAAGTGGGCCGGCTACGTTGTAAAAGCCCGCAACTCCCTTGCCCACGGTGACGAACCGAACAACCGAAAGGTGCCCGAGGACGTGTGGTTCGCGCTCCACGGGCCGACCTTGGCCTTGCTGGTCCTAGTACTGATGGCTGAACTGGGAATATCCGATGAGGCACAGGTACACGCGGTAACCCGAGGGGCTTTACGCGCGGCTGCGCGAATCGGAACTGCACTCCTGAATTGAGCTACTCCTCTGCCAGACATCCGCTCGTCTTGCATTCGGAATGAGCGGACGTAACCATCGGGGTGTATCTCGGCTACTGGACCTGAGACTCGTGCACCGTTGGCGACTCGTGCACCGTTGGCCCGATCACGACGTGTGCGAGAAGCGCCGGCAGGTCGATACCCAGATGCCGGGTGACCTCACCCAGCGCGTTGTCCAGTGCCGCCCGCGTGGACCCCGGTCGGGGGTGTAGCCGCACAACCGTGTCCACCTCGCAGATTTCGACTTGGCAGACCTCCTCACCGCGGGCACACCCGGCGACCGGCCGCGGCGGACCGATCACGACATGGGCTTCAACGCCACAGCGGCTCAAACGGCCACTGATGAACATCTGCACGCCAGCGCTCCCCCTCGACCGATTACGGAACCGTCAATAGTTCGATGCCGCCACGCCAGCGGATTGCTCGACCCGAACCACCATCTGATGGCCGCTGACCCAGAAGTGCGATTCCGCCGTCCATGTGATATGTGTGTGCATTACCAGGAGAAGCGCATCCCGCGGCGACACCAGACAGTTTGTACCGCAGTCGATCTCACTGCTCACACCGCTGCGCCGTCCAGCCTCTTTCGCCCCTTCAGTTCCCTCGCTCTTCGCCCCCCTTGTTTGCCCCCATCAGAAGATGAAACAAGAACGCGCTAATGATCGCCTGTTTGGCCGGGCAGCCAGCGGCTACGACTTCCGCCCGGCGTGGCACGAATTAAAAGGGAGGCTCGTCGTCGTTCTGTTCGGTTTCGAACAGTGCATCGCCGTGCGCCTCACCCGATTTCGCTGCATCATTCGTGGCGAATTCCTTGAGCATGACCCACGTGCGAGTCTCGGTGCTGCTGCTAGATTTCGGACGCGGTACGGCAGTCCACTGGTCCGGATAGAGGCGGTCTAGAGCCTCCTTGACCAGTTTGAAACCCCAGCCCGAATCAGTCTTCGAACGTTTGGCATGCTCAGGTGCCTTCTCGGCCAACAGGAAGCCAATCCTTCCCCATTGGATTCCTTCAGGTGTTTTGATCCTCCGCTTGAATTCAGACTTGTCCCGAAGATGCGCGATGGCGATGGCGGCATCGTCGGCCGGCACCACGTCGCTGGATGCGCTGTCGCCGTCGTGGGGGTGGCTGGCAGCGAGACTTGCAGCGGCTTCGCGCGCTTCAGAACGACGCTCCTCGACCGCGGCGCGGGCCTTGGCTGCGAAGCTGTCGGGCACTGGGGCGTTGTAGTCGGGATCTGCCATCTCGTAGGAGTCCTCGAAGCTCAGGACACGTACGGAGACAGGGTAGGGACGCGAGTGGCGGTCAGTGCCAGGGGCGCTGGACCAATAGATACCGTTACCGACGAGCGGCTCGTTCAGCAGCGTGGCCAGCAGATCGTCGGAGAAGTGAGCGTTGGCCTTCTTCAGAGAGACGAGGTCTCCTTGAGACAGCAGATGAAAAACAAAGAAGTTGTCGCCCTGGCTTAGAAGTTCCTGGGGCAGGCTGCCAGGCTGCTGAGTAATCAGGAGGGCACCAAGGTCGTACTTGCGGCCTTCTTTGACCCAAGAAACGAAGGGGCCATCCTCGCTCTGGCTTGAGCCGCCAAGTACAGACTGTGCCTCCTCAATAACGGCGATGGTCGGAATTGACTTCGGATCAGCCTCGGTGAATTGAGTCTGGTTGTGCTCGAAGATGTCGCTGAGGAGAACACCCGCGAGCTGCAGTCCCTGCGCGCCGCGCATTTGGGAGATATCAACGACGCAAAGCTTGCCCTGCGAGAGGCAGTCCTTTAGGGCGCTCAAGAGCTGACTCTCGGGGTCGTGCAAGGCGTTGACGACACGGGTCATGTTGCCGACCGCAGCTTGGGTTTGCGCTTCCTCGCCTGAGTCGAGATGAAGAAGCTCCTGAATCTGGGAGCGGTCGGCTCCATACTTTTCGCGATAGATCAGGTCGACGAGGCGACTCCAGCTGGGACCATCGAGGGACTTGAGCTTGACGACGTTTTGCTGGTCCTGCTTTTCCGGTGGCAGCGCGATACCAAGGACTCGAGACGGACTTAGCTCCTTGATGTTGAGCTTTACCCCATTGACAACAAAAGAATCGTAGAACTCACTGGGGCCTCTGCGGTTGGTGAAGACTACCAGCTTGTCACGCAGATGCGGCACGTCGCACAGTGCCGGACGACCCTTGAAGTCAGGCCAGAAATACTCACCGTCCGGGTCGAAGATAATTGTGCCAACAGGAGCTTTTCCGATGCGGCGATCTACAGTGGGCTGCTCCTTGTACAGGGCGGAAAAGAGCAGCTTAACCAGGTTCGACTTGCCGAATCCGGCGCGGGCAAAAACGAAGCTTCGACGAGCAACCAACTTGCCGATCTGGAAGGTTGGCATGATCGTGGGATGCTGGACCTGCATCCAGGATGTATCACCCACACGCTTATCATCGCCCGCATAGACGAACTCGCCGAATGCGAGGTACCCAATGGGAACGGCCCCGTTGTCTGTGTCATTGGCATTGACAACTTCGGCGAGTAGGTCGTCGCCAAGAAGTGCAACCTGGGCGCCGACGTGAGGCAGGCGCCGGTGGCTGGGAACAAAGATATGCTTGTCGCCATCCTGACGAAGCACACCGAGGATACGGATATCGACCTTGTACTTCAGATAGCGCTCGCGCAACTCGTCAGGTATCGGACGCTGGTCCCGCACCGCACGAGTAGCGTAGTCCTCACCGATAGGAGAGACGAGGCGTCCTTGAGAAGCGATGGTCGTGATCCGGCCGAGGATGGCTTCGCGCTCGTGTTCGAGCTGGACAAGGACGAATTGACCGTGCATAGCCATGCTCTGAAAGTCGTCATGGTGTGGCAGGACAAGATCGGCGTGGAACTCCATGCCGCTCTCGGAGAAGCCGCGGAAAGTGCCTACAACTTTTTCACGCTCAAACAGGCTCATATGTGTTCTAGCTCCACGAGGGTGGGGACGGGCAGAGTGAGGTGTTACTCGTAGCGACGGGCAGCGACGTCGGAGGCCAGCCGCAAGGCGTCGATGACCGGAGCCTTGTCCTCACCGACCTGGTCGCGAACAGCATCGACAAGCTGATCTTCAATGATGTCTAGGTCTAGATCAGCAACGCGGGAAAAGCTGTCCGCCTGCTGAATACAGTTCGGGTAGAGCGGAATCGGGAAGCCGGCCACCGCATCAGCCTGCAGGTAACCGAAGATGGCCTGGGCTTCTCTGTCCTGACGGGACATTATGTCGACAGTCCAGATGGGATCGCCTGAATGCGGACCGAAACGGACGAAGTACATCGAGCCGAAGTTGAACTTCGGCTTCTCGCCCTGAGATTCGTCCTTGACATCCCGCGTGTACTCGTCCCACACATACGCCTTGTCGAGCATTTCGGCGGGAACCTTCGCGAAGCTGGCGGCGCCATTATCGAACACCCCTGACAGCGAGATCGCGAGCCGGTAATACTCAAGGACCTGTGTCTTCTTTGCCAGCCCCACCAGCCACACTCTGCGCCTGTCTCGCTGCCAGATCCGCTCGATGGCATCGTACATCTGCTCGCCGAGCTTCACGAAAAGGTCGCCGCTGAAGATCTTGCTGCGGAGCAAGCCGTCGCGGACGATCAGAGTATCCACCGCATAGTCACGATGGCAGACCAGATCATACAGCGTGGCCCACTCACAAAGGTCGCGGAAAACCAGGACCCAGCTTGACGACTTCCCGGACATCATCGGCGAGAGGCCCTTCAGCGTGTCCACACCGAGCCCGTGCATCATCTGCCCAAGAGCTGTGCGCGGGCTGCCGTCATCATCAAACTGACGCCGCCCCAAGTCCTCGATATCGGAGATCGGGGAAACGACCTCCAGACATAGCTCCTTGCCGTTGGAGTCCACAACGCGGACCACCTGAAGCTGGAAGGGGTTGAAAGCGACCCTGTTGTTGCCGCCGTCGGAGGCCATCAGTGCCACAGACGTCGCCGCCCGTGGCTTGATCACCTTGACCGCGGAGCGGATGGCGTGGGCCTGCTCAACCAGCTTGTCCAGCTCCACGCGACCAGCTTCGACTTGATCGCCGATCAGCTGCTTGAGCTGCTTGATTTGGTCCGCGTCAAACATATCCCACCCTGTGCTCAGTTTTCACCGATAAGCAGCCAACTCGTATGGCGCATAGGATGATACGCGCCGCCGCCAGTTCTCCTCACGATGCTGTGAAACGTCCGAGTTGCTCTCTAGTGGGACACTCCGATCAGCTTTGCAACGATGTCGATCTCGTCAACTGCCGAGCCAGCCTTGCCGAACTGCTCGGCCTGCCGGGCCCGCTTGGGAGGTATGCCAGCCTGCCGCACGTCCTGAACGATCCATCCCGCCTTCGCGTGCTTTATCGAAGCCAACAGCATCTGTGTCGGGTCGGTGCGGGCCGACGGAAGAGCGCCGAACCTGATCGCAAGGTGCGCACCCGGACTACATCTGCGAGCGGTGGCCGCCCACACGTCCGCCAGGGCCTCGATAAAGGCTTCCTGGCTTGGCTGACGGGCGATCTGGCCGTGAGTACCGTAGAGAACCTCCGCCGGACCGCCAAGGAACCAGAGGCGCAGCCACTGATCGGGCACGTAGGTACGCATGCCGTAGTACGGAGGTGAGGTGACTACGAGATCGAAGCGCTGCCGCAGGCCGTTGAGGGTTTCGACGGAATCGCCCAGGTAGACCCGTCCGCCACGGGCGATGGGTGCTGCGTCCAGTAGCCGTGCCGCCCGCCGTTCGATCACTTCCAGGGCAGGAATGCGCACCGGCTCCATATCGCGCTGTTTCCAGAACCTCACCGCGTAGGCAGGTTTGGAAGCATAGGTCCGCGGCATTTGGTTCGACAGATATGAAGGGAGGACCTTGTTCCGAGGACCGTGCAGAATCCCCAGTAGCACCGCACGCAGCATCGCAGCTGTCGGAGTGGTCATCTGAAGCAACGCCTCCCGCAGCGTTACCAGTTCGCGTAGCGTCTCTCGCTCGTAGCACCACTGCCAGAACTCACCTTCGGGCTCATTTGCTGGCGTACCGCTGTCCAGGATTTGCCGAGCGAGGCGAACTACCGCACCTGGAGTGACCTGGATGAGCTTGGCCTGTGCGATGGCGGCCGCGACAGGGTTGATGTCGATACCGACAGCTGGCAGCCCAGACAGACGGGCGGCGTAAAGCGTTGTGCCCCTTCCACAAAACGGGTCGAGCACCCGTGTAGCCCCCGGCGAGGCGGCCAACTGCTGGAGGGGGAAATCCAGCGGAAACATCGTGTAGTACGGGCAGATGGCATTCAGACGCAGCGAATCTTCAGACCAACCGAGAGCAGGAGGTGCTGCGGTACCCGTCATAGTTATTATCATACAGGTATAGTTATACCCATGTCACGCAGGAGGCTCGACGCCGTCGCCCAGCGCCGCGGGCAGCAGCTTGCCTCCTGCCTGAAGCAAGCGCGTTATGCATCAGGTCGCTCGGCGGAAGCCGTCGCGTCTAGCGCAGGAATCTCGGTGGAAACCGTGCGTAGCATCGAGAAAGGTCGCACGCCTACACCGGAGTTCTTCACCGTCGCCGCGCTGGCCACCGAGCTTGGATTATCACTTGACGAGCTGTACGCGTCCGTCCGCCGGTCGACTGTGCCCTCTGAACATCGTGGCGGTCCGCGCTAGATCAACCCGGACGCGGATTACAAGCCCCACAGCTCGAACGAGACGGAGCCGACCAAGGCTGATGCCGAGTGAATACCTAGACCATCGGTGTCGGAACCTACTGAGCGGTTGGATCATCCCCGACACCACCAACTTTCGCTATCGCTTCCAACGAGCGAATTGCCTGGCCAGCTCACGTCATTAACGATTCGTCGACCATAGTCCGTATGCCCAATGATCGAGAATGACGAGCCTGAAGCCGTTCTGTCCCACTAAGGCCAAGGCTCGCGGCGGATGCTACTCCGTCGGCAACCCGTCCGCAGTAGCATCCGACGCCGCCAATCTCGCCAACGTCACCAGCGAAAAAACCGCCTGGTCAACTCACTTGCCCAATGCTGGCCAACGCCAGTCCGATTCATCCAAACGTCAAGATCGGCGACCTTAAAATCCGCCCAGGTGACGTTCTGCGCGCTAGCCGAACACGCGGTGCAGCGGGATCGCGGCGGTGGCCATCTGGTGGCCGCACGGCGTGCGCGCCACCGAACGATGCCTGGTCGCAAGGACGCTGGGTGAACATGCCTGATGTGTGTGACGTGCGCGGATGATCCAGATGCGAATCTGGGGGTCAAGTGGTCGCAGGTTCAAATCCTGTCAGCCCGACCAAGAAATCCCCTCCGACCAGGGTCGGAGGGGATTTTTTCTGCCACCGAACTCGACCAAAATCGGCCGTTTCTCACAGAAATCTCACGTTTCGGCCGCTCTCCCCGCGCCCACCGCTCGAGAACCTCGCGGTTGTCGGGTGCGGTTTCGGGGATGTCGATGTAGTGAGCCTTGGCCACGATCTGCCCGCACCCGCCGCAGATTCGTCGACCGCATGGCCGCCAGCGCGACCGATTGGGCGTCGACCGGGTCGGTTTTGCGGCCGTTGCCGGTCGCGAAAAAGCGCACCTGCGCGGACAGTTTCGCGGGGACGTCGATCACGGTCTCGCCGTCGTGGATCAGCCGGTGGGCCAGATGCCGGCCGACACCGTTGCATCCCTCGACCGCCCAGACGCGATCTGGGAATTGTTTTGCGGTGGTGACCATCTCGCCGTAGCCGGCCGCGTCGGTGCCGTAGCGGCCGGTCGCCAGTATCGTCGCGGACTGGTCGATGATATCGATGGTGGCCGACCGTTTGTGGGGGTCCATCCCGATGATGACCGTCACCGGCATTCTTCCTGGATCTTCGAACGAACAGGTGTCCGTGCAGGAAGGCACCGCTACTTCGAGCCAGGGCAGACCCCTTTCCAGCCACGCCCGCACGGTAACCCGGTGGGACGCAAGCCATGAGCGAGCCACAACCAACCACTGGCGGGCAGCCGATTAGAGAGCCTCCCACCGGGTACCTGGACTCGATCCTGGCCGGAACCAAGCCCAGACACCAGTCTTAAGTAGCCGATGACCGAGTGTGTGCGTGCCTCACCATCCGCCGTCGAACAGGGCCGAGAGGCCGGGTACCGGGTCCGCTGCGTTGGTCGTGTTCGCCACCACGACAGCGATTACGATCAGCGACAACAACGCTGACAGAACACCGAATGACGCCAACACGCACCTCGTTCGCCTGTCGGACTGCACCGTGTCCGCAAACCTCTTCCACAACACCACGCTCATAACGACGAGAACGATCGCCACGATCGCGGCAACCACGGCCATCGCCACGTGATATCGAGAGAAGTCGGTGATCATTACGTCGAGGGCAGGCGGGGTTCGGCCACCCGCGCTCGGGGAGTCGGCCAGCCGGTGCTTGACTTGGTTGAGCGTATCGGCGAGTTCTCCGTCGGTTGCGCCGCCCGTCAGCATCGGCAACAGCGAGGCGAAGGGCGCCACCGCGCCCTGGATGTTGGCCATCGCCATCATCAGGGAAAGTAGCGCGAATGTCGTGGCAAGAATGCCGGCCGACGCGAGGCCGAACCTCATGCCCACCCCGAGACCGCTGGCCTTCAGGAATACCTTCCAGAGAAGAATACTGAGTACGACGAGCACGATCAGCAAGATTGCCGCGATCACGGCCTTGGCCGCGTGGTAGCGGAACCAGTAATCGATAATCCTCTGCAAGCTCGGAGAGAAACCGGATTCGCCGGACCTCCAATACTCGACGAACGCCGTACGGAATGCTTCACGGAGGTCGCTCTCATCGCCGAAGCTATCGCCCGGCCCACTCGCGGCCAGTATGCGCGGGGCGATCACGAAGGCTATGCCGAGGACCGCAGCAAGGGCGACGAGCATTGCGAGTACGCGACCGGCGATACCTGTGGACAGCGACGGGGCTGGGGGACTGGACAAGGAGATACCCTCCGGTTCTATCGAGTGCGCAGACAGCGCGTAAATCTGCCGAGGCGTCTCGCTGACATCGCGGCGTCCGGCCAGCGCCGGCCCAGCCCGGAATTTGCCCGGACCTCTGCACAACTGCCAGCGATCCTGCTTCTGCGCGGCGCGCCCCCGCCCCTGCCGGCATGATCCGACCGCGCTGGTTCCGCTCACGTCGCGACGACCACCGTGTTTCCACCCAGCTGTTTCGCGCGGTACATCGCGGCGTCGGAGCGGCGGATGAGGTCCTGAAGAGTGGGGCCCACTGGTCCGCTGTCGACAGAGACCCCGACACTCGCGGTGACCGGACCGCAGTCCGATTCAATGGGCACATTCGCTCGGCTTCGGCCAGGCGCGTGAGGATAATGAACTCCTCACCGCCGCTGCGGGCGACTACCGTGCCCGATGGAACGCTTGCCCGAAGACAAGTCGCGACCCGAACCAATGCCTGTTCACCGGCGGAGTGGCCGAAGGTATCGTTCAAGTTCTTGAACCGGTCCAGGTCGACGGTTATCAAACCGAGCGGCCCGCAGGCGCGAGGCTCGATGTACTGTCGAGCAGCCGAGCAGCGCTACCGCGGTCCCAGCGCAGAATCCAGTGAGTATCCTTCGTGATCGCATGCGCCGAAGCTATCGACTTCCAACCGAACCCGGCATCCGGGAAACCCCCGACCTCAGCCCTGAACCTGGCAACATGCTGTTCCTGGCGATGCAGACTCCGCGACACGCGAATCACCTACACCAGCAACTGATTTCGGCCGACTACAACGTCCGCCATCGACGGTATATCCGGCTTCGGAGAAGCGAATCCGCTTGAATCGTCAGTGTTCCCCACGAAAACCTCTGGTCACCACCATTCCCATCCCTATAGTGCCCCGCCGGCACCCAGGAGTCGCCGATCGGAAGCCGACCTGAGGGTTTGGTGGTGGTCCGCACCGAGGGATGGCGCGGATCGTTATCTGCTGCGTGCGCATGGGGTGGCGTGTCTTGCGCGGACGCGTGTGCAGGTCACCGCCTGGTGCGGATGCCCGGGATCGGTGCGTCTGTGGAATGAGGACCATCAGTGATCCCGCCTTGGTGACAGCGCGCCCAGGCACTCCGAGGACGGCCTGACGCCACGCAACGATGCAGCTGGGAGACGAGAATGTCCCGGCAGCAATGAGAACTGTAGGAGCCCCAAGCCCGATCGGCCGCGTTCTCAACTCAACTGTTGCCTTCCCATGGCCGTGTCGACGCTCGTCACGACGATCGACCAGCAGACCCAACGCGACCAGCTCCGGATCCGCCTGTACACGACGCAGATTCGGTGACCCGCAACGCTGCCAGCGCGACAGAATGCGCATCGACCGGGTCGGTTTTGCGTCCGTTGCCGATGGCGAACACCCGCACCTGCGCCGACAGTTTCGCGGGCACGTCGACGACGGTCTCCCCGTCGGCGACCAGCCGGTGCGCCACATGCCGGCCGACACCGTCGCAACCCTCGATCGCCCACACACGCTGCGGGAATCGTTGTGCGGCGGTCAGGCCCGATGAGGGGCCCGGTGTTGAGGTGGTTGTAGACGGTCTCGGGGCTGATGCCGAAATGCCTGGTGCGGGCCGCTCTTTCGGGCATGTGACCTTTCGTGCCAGAAACTGTTGTTTTCGTGCCGTCACGGTATGGCTGCTGTAATCGGCCGCGTGGCACTGGCTACGGTCTCGAGCGGATGGCCGGAAGGACGCTGGTACGAGCTGGGATGAGCAGCCGTCCCAGCTGTCCTTGGGGCTGTCTGGACCGCCCGCCCTGGCGGTCCTGATCGGTGCTGTCCTGTTGAGCCCAGGGCTGTTGCCGTACACGTAAAGTGCTCGGAAGGGCGGCGGGACAGCCTGCAGGCGGAAACGTCCTGTGCCGCCGCCCTTCCCGGGCGTGCTCAGCACTCGACGACCTACCCTGACTGTTCGTCCGTGTGGACCTCGGGGGCCGACAGCTCGCCAGGAGCCAGGAGCCAGGAGCCAGGAGCCAGGAGCCAGGAAGGCTACGGTCGTGGGCCTTTCGGTGTCGAAGGTCCCGCATCGGGGTGTCGTTGGCATCGTGTGGACCCTGCCGCGGTTGGTGCATCGTAAAGCGATGACCAGCCCGTCCGGTCTCGTCGGCCCGTCCTCGTCTCGGCGCCATCCGATCCGCGTGGTGCTCGTCGATGCCCACCGCACCGTCCGTGAGGCTGTCGCCGACCTGCTCGAGATCGACCCGGTCGTGGCGGTGGTCGGCCGACACCCTCGACCGGGCTCTCGTTCTGATGGCCGGCCTCGAGCCCGACGTGGCCGTCATCGACCCCCGCCTGCCTGACGGCGACGGCCTCGACCTGTGCCCGCACCTGCAGGCCAGCGGGGCGGGGACCCGTTGCCTGATCCTGACCTGCGATACCGAACCCGATGCGATGCTGGCCGCTGTCGAGGCCGGCGCGGCCGGATACATCGTCGAGGACCTCACCGACCTGGCCCCTGGGCGACGTGGTCAAGGCCCTCGCTGCCGGCCGGTCACACCTGGCCCACAGCCCGGCTGTGCGGCATGAAGCCCGCCGCCGCCGCGGCGACCAGGTCCCGGCGTTGACGACCATGGAGACCGCGATCATGCTGCTGGTCGCCGACGGGCTCACCGACAAACAGATCGCCGACCGGTTGTTCTTCACCGAGCACACCATCGACGGCTACATCACCCAGGTGCATCGCAGACTTGGCCTGAACACCCGCGCCCAACTCCGCGCCCACGCCGGGATAAAAGCCGGGTCCCGCAGAGGTGGGCTGCCAGGTGTTTCCGTCGCGCGTCGCCCGCGCGGGCGACTCCGGAACTCATCTGTGGCAGCACGCTGGATCGATAGCCAAACCGGTTAGCGAACCCGTCCCATCCTCACGACCTCCCAGCCACTACCGCAGATCGTTTCCCGAGTCGCCTCGCGTGGAAGCGACGTCGCGCCAGCTCGTCACCGAGGTTACCGCACATAGTGTGTCATTATCTGCGGTAAATCCTTTGCACCGGATTTCACGAAAATGGGCGGCAGCGCCACGACACAACATTGAAAGTCGTTGTTGGACCGGGAGAGTGACCATATGCGGCGGCCTAGCGCCGGATTTCACACACTTGGACCTCAACCCCCGATTACTACCGGAACCCCGGCTGGGACAGCGATGCGCCCGATGTCCTTGCCCGTGCGATGGCCCGGATCCGACGCCGGGCTTGGCGGGTCATCTGGCTCAATCCCCGTGCCGGCGACTCCCGATTCCAGCCGACAACCGGTGCGATGGCGGCGGCCCTGCCGTACTGCGACATCATGATGCCCGCGCACACGCTGGCGGGTATGCATGCGTTCATGCAAGCTCTGGCATCGACGATTGTCACCTGATGCGAGACCGACCCGTCGACGGTATCGCTCGGCTTATGATTCTCACGGCATCGTTTTGGACCGGTGCATTTGGTGCCCGATACCGTTCGAGAATTCCCGGCGCGGCTGCCTCGATCCTGTTGCGGTGAGGTTGCCGACGCCGCCGCTTCCCAGGGAAAGCGAGGATACCGATGTCCACTCATCAGGCTGTTCACGTGGAGTCCGCCGGTGCGGCGTTGAAACTGGTCGATGTCGAAACCACGTCACCGCCTCGCGACCACGTGCGCCTCGCGGTCTCCGCGTGCGGGATCTGCGGCACCGACCGTGCGTTCGTCAGCGGCGGGTTCCCGAACTTGACGTGGCCGCTGACACCGGGGCATGAGATCGCGGGCACGATCGCCGAACTCGGTCCAGGTGTCGACAACTACGCCGTTGGAGACCGTGTCGCAGTGGGCTGGTTCGGTGGGCATTGCGGCAAGTGCGTCCCATGCCGGAAAGGCGACTTCATCAACTGCCGGAACATTCAGGTCCCCAGCTGGCAGTACCCCGGCGGATACGCCGAGTCGGTGACCATTCCGGCCAATGCACTGGCCCGCATCCCTGATGGGCTCTCCCTGGCCGAGGCCGCGCCGATGGGTTGTGCCGGAGTCACCACCTACCACGCGCTTCGCGAAACCAGGGCGGTGCCCGGCGACCGCGTCGCCATTCTGGGGATCGGTGGCCTGGGCCACCTCGGCGTGCAGTTCGCCCGCGCGATGGGCTTCGAGACGATTGCGATCGCCCGCGGCGCGGATAAGGCCGAGGACGCCCACGCGCTCGGCGCCCACCACTACATCGACTCGACCGCAAACGACGTCGGTAAAGCGATGCGCGGGCTCGGCGGTGCGTCGGTCGTTCTGGGAGCCGTGGGCAGCGCCACCGCGATGGCCGAAACGGTCGGTGGACTGCTACCGCGCGGTGAGCTGATCGCCATCGGCATCAGCGCCGAGCCACTGTCGATCAGCCCGACACAGCTGATCATGGCCGGACTCAGCGTCACCGGCCACGCCTCCGGCACTGCCCGCGATATCGAGGAAACAATGCAATTCGCGGTCCTATCCGGCGTGCGCACACGAATCCAGGAACGGCCACTGGATCAAGCCGCCGAGGCATATGCCGCAATGGACCAGGGACGGGCCCGATACCGCATGGTCCTCACGGTCTGACCGATCAGGGTCGGCCGCAGCACAGTGCCGATCCGACAGCGGCTGATCGCCTGGGCCCCGGCATCCGCGCGGCCTCTCTCGCGTGGTCCCGCTCAGGAATCGGCCGTCGGTTCGCCGTCGTAATCGTCGACCAAAGTTATGGTGACTATCTTCGCCATGGACTGCCCTTCCGTATGGAACGTGGTCGGGGCAGCGAGCGGTGCCCGCAATCCACCCCCGATCCCAGCGACATTACAGCGCAGAAATGATTTGGCACCCTTCCTTCCCGGCCGCGACCTCCGCAACCATGGTGCATTTGCATTCGTGGTATGGATCGCTGAAATTGCCTGTGGCGGACTAAATTTTGGCTCGATGAACTGCCTCCGGTGACAGCACCTCCACCCGACTGCACGTGATCCCGCCCGAGTGCCGGGCTGCTAGGTGGCACACCGTAACTCGGTGCGCAGGGTTGCTCGGCGCGGCAGCGGTGGGCACGCTCCTTCCCTGGGCCTCTGTTCGCCTTCGGTGTCCAGCTTCCGTCGGACCGCGGTCCCGGCCGCCGGGAGCCAGCGCGGTGCCGCGCCGGTTCAATCAGTCCGCCAACAGAATCCGAGCGCCACCGGGTTGGGCCTCGATTCGGCCGGTGAGCGTGTCTTCTCCGTGTCGGACCGCGCGTCATAGCCAGCGAACGGTCCACCGTGCCGGGCGTGCGTGATCGTTGTCGACGAGCCGTGATCGCCTTGGCGGCGGCGAGCAACCTACGGTACCGTAGGTTCCGGCACTATTGATGATGTGCTCGAGCCGAGCGTGCCTCACCCGCCGGTGAGAACGCAGGTGGCGAAGCTGGACGCCGGTAGCGACAGCGATTCGACCAAGACGTCCGAAGATCGCGGAATGTCTTGTCGACCAACGAAATTCACGCGCTGACTGCCTCGTGCCCGTAGGCATCGGCCGACCATGTCGTACCGGTGTTCAGGAGAACCGCCTTGAAAAGAGCCCTTGTCGTCGCCGCAATCGCCGTCCCGATCGCATTCGGAGCGGGTACCGGATTTGCCCACGCCGACACCGACCCAGCATGCGCTTCCGCAGGCGCCAGCGACTGCCCCGCACTCGGGCCCATCCAGAACCCCAGCAGCTGGAGCGCCGCCGCTATCGACCCCGAACCCGGCGACCCGTGGTAGAAGACACCCGTCGAGTGCCCGGCGCCGAACCCCTTCCAGGGCTTGGCGTCGTGATCGCCCGCTCAGGGCAATTCACTCGGTATCCGCTTCCTGATCGCACGACTGCGTGAACTGCTGGCCGACGGCAGCCGGCCAGAGTGCCGGACCCGCAAACTCGGCAGCCGGATGGCCCCAAGGGAGTTTCGCCGGCCGCAGTCCGCGAGCGCGGCGAACGACAACGGCAGCGGACCCAATGAGAACACAGCCGTTTTAGTGACGCGAGCACAATCGGCGGCGGCACTATTGTCGCGGAGTGCTGAGCGCGTTGTGATCGACGTCTCCTACGGTGTCCTGCGGTGGCCGGCCGGTCACCGGATCAGCGGCAGGAAGCGGAGCACTTCTCGATGTTGAGCACGATGCACGACACGCCGTTGTCGATCGGGCAACTGGTTCGATACGGCACCACGGTTCACTCCCGGAGTTCGGTGACCACCTGGGGTGAGTCGGGGCCCGTCACGGTGCCCTTCGGCGAGCTGGGCGGACGCGCGGCGCAGTTGGCGCACGCGCTGGCGGATCTGGGTGTGCGCGGTGACGACCGCGTGGCCACGTTCATGTGGAACAACGCCGCGCACATGGAGGCGTATCTGGCGGTCCCCGCCATGGGAGCGGTGCTGCACCCGCTGAACATTCGCCTGTTCCCCGAGCAGCTGGTCTTCATCGCCAACCACGCCGAGGACCGGGTCGTCATTGCCGACCAGTCCCTGCTGCCGCTGCTACTGCCGTTGTTGCCGCAGCTGACCACAGTGGAGCACCTGATCGTGGTCGGCGAGATCGACGCCTCGCAGGTTCCGGACTGGATCACCGTGCACCTCTATGACGAGCTGCTGTCGAGTCGTCCCACCGAGTTCGACTGGCCCCTGCTCGACGAGCGCTCGGCCGCGGCCATGTGTTACACCTCGGGCACCACCGGTGACCCGAAAGGTGTTGTGTACTCACACCGTTCGATCTGGATGCACTCGATGCAGGTGTGCATGACCGACGGCATGGCGCTGGCGCAATCCGATCGCGCGCTGGCCATCGTGCCCATGTTCCACGCCATGTCGTGGGGGCTTCCCTACGCGGCCTTCATGATCGGGGCCTCACTGCTGATGCCCGACCGGTTCCTGCAGCCACAACCGCTGGCCGCCATGATCGAGCAGTGCCGCCCGACCATGGCCGCGGCCGTGCCGACGATCTGGCAGGGTTTGCTGGGCTACCTGGCCGAGCACCCGCAGGATCTGTCGAGTCTGCGCGAAGTGGTGGTAGGCGGTTCGAGCTGCCCACCCGGATTGATGCGCGACTTCCACGAGACGCACGGCGTCCACATCACCCATGCCTGGGGCATGACCGAGACCTCCCCGCTCGGTACGGTCGCCCGCCCGCCGGCCGGGATCCCCGAGGAGCAGGCATGGGACCTGCGCTGCACCCAGGGCCGTGTGGTGGCGTCGGTCCAGGCGCGCCTGGTCGACGACGACGGCGTGGAGCAGCCCTGGGACGGCCGCAGTGTCGGTGAACTCCAGGTCCGCGGCCCGTGGATCACCGGCAGCTACTACGGCATCGACGCGGCCGACAAATTCGACGACGGCTGGCTGCGCACGGGTGATGTCGGCACCATGACCGATACCGGATTCCTGCGACTCACCGACCGTTCGAAGGACATCATCAAGTCCGGCGGCGAATGGATCTCCTCGGTCGAGATCGAGAACCACGTCCTGGACCACCCCGCCGTGCTCGAGGCGGCGGTCATCGGCGTGCCCGACCCGAAATGGGACGAGCGGCCGCTGGTGGCCGTCGTGCTGCACCACGGATCCACCGCCACCGCGGCCGACTTGCGCGAGTTCCTCACCGGCCGGGTCGCGCGCTGGCAGCTGCCGGAACGGTGGGCCTTCGTCGCCGAGGTCCCCAAGACCAGCGTCGGCAAGCTGGACAAGAAGCGGCTGCGGCAGGACCACACCGACGGGCGGCTCGAGGTCGTCGAACTCCACTGAGCCCGCCTTCCCGCACCGTGACCGGCCCCGGGGAGCTCTCCCTGCGAGCAGGTAGATTCTGCCGGCATGGAGGTCGAGTGGTCGCCGGTACGGGAACCGGCCGCGCAGCGCGTCTGGCGGCTGGTGCTGCGGCCGATCGCCGGACAGCTGCGTGCCTGCGCCGACGAGCTGGCCGAGCGCGCCGTCGCTCGCATGCGGGCCGAGATGCCGTCGCTGTTCGCCGACGCACAGGCGATCGAGGAGCACCGCGTCAGCACCAGGGCCCATCTCACCCAGCTCGCCGACACGCTCGAACTCGCCGATGATCCCCAGCGATTCGAGCTGCCGGGGTCGACCCTGGGAATCATGCGGTCCGGGGTCCGGCGGCAGATCGCCCTCCCGGACCTGATGCGGTTCTACCGCCTGGCCTACGAGCAGGTGTGGCAGTGGATGTTCACCCGCGTGGTCGCCGAGACCGAGAACGCCGAAGAGCAGGCGGCAGCGCTGGAATTGGCGACCCGCTGGCTGTTCGCCTACACCGACGGGGCGATGGTCCGCGGCGAGCACGCCTACGAACTCGAACGTGAAAGCTGGATGCGCAGTGCGGCCGAGGCGCGGGCCGCGGCCATCGAGGACATCCTCGCCGGCCGAGAGGGCGATGTGGCCCGGGCCTCGACCCGGCTGCGCTACGAGGTCAACCGTCACCACCTCGGTGTCATCGTCTGGCTGGAACGGGTGCCCGACCACGATGCTCAACCTGAACTCGGCGATGCCCTGGCCGAGCTGGCCCGGGTATTCGAGGCCGAGTCCGTACTGAGCCACCACCTGGGCTCACTGGCTCTGGCTGGGTGGGTCAGCCGCCGAAACCCATTCGGCGCCAATGATATCGACACGGTCGTAGCGGCGGGCGCGGCGACGATCCCCCCGGGCGTCCGGATCGCTTTCGGCGAGCCCTGGCACGGCCTGTCCGGGTTTCGGCAGAGCCACGTGCAAGCCATACACGCGCGGCGGGTGGCGTCGCTGCTCGGCCCCCGCGCGGAGGATCGGCTCCGCTACCGCGACATCGCCGTCGCCGCGCTGTGCACCACCGACCTCGACCACGCGCACGCCTTCGCCCGCAACGTGCTGGGACCACTGGCCGACGACGACGAAACCACCTACCGCCTCGCGATGACCCTGTCGGTATACCTGGAGGAGAACCGCAGCCGCCGCCGGGCGGCCGAGCGACTCACCGTGCACCCCAACACCATCAGCTACCGCGTCCACCAGGCCGAGGAGATCCTCGGCCGCAGCGTCGACACCGATACCCTGGACCTGCGGCTAGCCCTGGCGATCCTGCCGACGTTGCCGGGACTGCCCTCCGGCACGGCCCCATGGTGAATTCTGAAGAGTCCAGGCCCTGGTAGCTCTGGTTGCGAGCCTTGCCAGGCCTCGGAAACGATGGCCGGAGAAGGTGGGTTCGCGGTAGGCGACATCGCCGACCAACCTCCGAACCCCCGCCAACAAGCTGGTGTTCGAAGTCGGCGTTCGAACTCGGACCACCGCTCGTGTGCGGACTGGCGGGTCATGCCCCGTGGCCGGCAGTCGCGACAGCTGAAAGGCTTTGAGCGTGAAGTGGTCTACCCGGCGCCGAGACAGCCCACCCCCGGACAGGTCCGCGGCTGGCAACAACCTCGTCTACGCCCACCGGCCGGCGGGACGCCTCGCCGAGGCCGGCTCCCTGTTCGAGCGCACCCTGACCGATTCCGAACCGGTCCCTGGCCCCGACCACCGACGATGTGTCGTCCATAGCGCTCCCCGCACTGGTGGATGGGTCGATTTGACCATCGCCTGTAGCCGCTGCGAGATCAACTACGACGCTGGATTCAGCGGTCGGTTTCAAGGGTGCCGAGAACGACTCAGGTGTATTCCCAAACCGCTGCGGCGCGTGATCTGTTCGCCGGGATCGCTGTGCGTCTATTGTGGTGCGCTCGCGACATGCATCGATCATGTTCGACCGGTCGCTGCTGGTGGTGACAGTTCTGCCGGCAATCTCGAACCGTCGTGCGCTCAATGCAACCTGGATAAGAACTGCCAGACGCTCGCGCACAAGATCAGAACACCGCTGATCATGCCAACTATGAAGCGCCCCAGTACATCCCGATCTGGGTCAATCACGAGATGCCGAGCCAGAACCAGGCTTCAGGCGGAAGCGACACGCGGGTGTCGTGCTTTTGCTGTTGTGTCCGGCTCTGCGGACGGATGCCACCGGGTCGTGGATCACGAACGGCACCAGCCCATCTGGACAGTCTCCTGACCTGGAGACGGATCGATCAACTCGGTTTCTCTGGCGAAATGCTCTGTCCACCTGCATGCGACGGCAATGGGTTCGAGCAAGGATCGCCCCAGCGGCGTCAACTCGTACTCGACTCTGGGGGGATGTTCGTCGTAGCTGGTCCGCGTGATCAGCTTCGAATCCTGCATCGAGCGTAACGATTCGGTGAGAACTTTCGGCGTGATCCCGAGCAGCACTGTTTCCAGCTCCGAGAATCGGCGGGGACCGCCCGCCAGGCTCACCACGATCTTCGCTGTCCATTTTCCGCCGATCTGGATCGGTGGCCTAATCGGGAGGCAATTCGCGAACATGCCGGGATCCAACGGGTCTTTCATGTTCCTATCGTTGCAGTAAGGGACACCTCTGGGTCTAGCGTCGCGACATGAACGTCGATGTGATCATTGTCGGAGCCGGGCCGACCGGGCTCACCCTTGCAACCGAGCTGCGTTTGGCCGGCGTCTCCACGGTCGTGCTGGAGCGCCTGAACGAACAGAGCGGGCAATCCAAAGCGCTCGGACTGCAACCACGTACAGCCGAGCTCCTCGAGTCGCGCGGGCTGCTCGACGGGGTCATCGATCGGGCGATCCAGCGGGTACCGGCAGGCCATTTCGCCGGAATCCAGCTCGATTTCAGAGCCTGGGACACTCCACACCCCTACATGATCGGCATCCCTCAGAGCCTGGTGACAAAGCGTTTGGTCGGTAAAGGCCAGCTCGCCGAGATGCCTTGAGCGGGAGCGTGTTCAGAAGAGTCCGGGCGATCAACCCGT
>NZ_JBFAXK010000028.1:0-120458 GCF_040680715.1 Nocardia sp. NPDC051981
ACCCTGGTGCCTCAGGTCTACCGGTGATGGTGTGGATCCAAGGCGGCACCTACCTGGAAAACCACACCCGCAACCCGCATTACGACGCCGCCCTGCTCGCCAGGACCGGTGTGGTGGTGGTCAGTATGAACTATCGCGTCGGCGCCGACGGCTTCGCACGCATCGACGGCGCTCCGGACAACCGCGGCATTCTCGACCAGATCACTGCACTGCGTTGGGTCCAGGACAACATCGCGGTCTTCGGCGGCGACCCGGCCAACGTCACTGTCTTCGGCCAGTCCGCCGGCGGTGCGTGTATCGCCGCACTATTGGTGATGCCGTCGGCGACCGGGCTGTTCCGGCGGGCGATCAGCCAGAGCATGCCCGGCACCTACTTCACCCCGCAGTTGGCCACCGTGATCGCGGAGACGATCACCGAACACCTCGGGGTCCGAGCCACCGTCGACGACCTCGCCCGCGTGACGCCGCGGGCCCTGACCGACGCGACAGCGGCCGTGATCGCGAGAATGCCTGAGTTCGTCGATACCTGGGGCCCGATGGCCCTCACGCCCACACCGTTTTCTCCCGTGGTCGACGGCGACATTCTGCCGTGCACGCCGTGGAGTGGGCTCGCCGGCGGGGCTGCACGCGATATCGACGTGCTCGTCGGCCACACCCGCGACGAATTCCGGCTCTACACAACACGACCCGGTAGCGAACCGACCACACCGCAGATCGCCGTCGCATTCCAGCATCTCGCGCCGCTCGATGGTGAACAGCGCTACCGCATCGCCTACCCCGAGGCGACACCCGCCCAACGGTTCGAAATCCTCAACAGCGACTGGCTGTTCCGGATGCCGAGCCTGCACCTGGCCGATGCCGCGCATGCTGGCGGCGGATGCGTCTGGTTCTACGAACTGGCCTGGGGCTTCAACTCCCGACAGGGCGCCTCGCACTGCCTGGACTTCCTGCTCGTCTTCGGCACGCTCAGCCCCACGGAAGTCGCCGCGCACCCTCACGCCCATCCCAACGCCGCATACGAACTCACCCAGGTCGGCGATCAGATGCGCACCGACTGGGCAACTTTCGCCGCTAGCGGCGACCCGGGCTGGGCACCCTACAATCCATGCACCCGTACCACCCGCGTCTACGGCATCACGGCCACCGATCGGCCGTACCCGCACGAGCCCTCACGCCGCATCTGGGCCACGCACCGTTTCGACGCCCTCGAGCTGCTGGCCTGAAACACGCCCCTGTGTCGCCAGCAGCCGAAAAGGCCCCCAGATCTCACGGAGTTGGTCTTCCGCAGGGCCGCGCTGGCCGATCCGAACAGCGCGGTATGCGGCAAAATAGTGCGTTGGTGCACTACATCGCAGCGATGCTTCGGCCGATCGCCAGACATGAATGATCATGACTACTCGTCGTGATCGTCGTCCGCTCCATCGTTTGCCCATTCGTGATAGCGCGGATTCACCAGGCTCACGCTCACTACCTGAGTGCTGAGCGCGAGCTTGATCACAACTGTTCCGGTTTCCCAGGTGATCTCATGGCGGAGGTCTTCATCAACCTCCTCGCCGAGTGGAACGCCCAGCTCGCTGCCGATCAGATCCCGTAACTGCTCGAAGGCCCGGATCAAGTAAGCATCGGGCTCGATCAACCGGGCATCCTGCTCATCCGAGTCCTCGTCATCGGCGATATCCGTCACCCAAGCCACTATCCACTCGATGGTCTCGCCAGCATCAGCGAGGACGCGTATCACATTGTGACTGAAGAAGGCATGCGCCTTCGGAACTGACACCTCAAGATCCGTTTCGATCGAAGCGCCGTCGGGGCCTGAATGAATGACGGCCCAACCCACCTGGTCGCAGAACCGCTTCAAGTCCCCGTCCGCCCACGTCCAGTTGAAGGCACCAGCGGCATTGACGATACGAACGGCCCCATCGAGATCGGCTTGCATGCGCGGATGGTACAGCCCACGAATCGAGCGTCCGTGAGGGCGGATCGTGGTGGGATCCGCGCCAGTCCCCTCGCTCTGGCAAAGATGCCCATGCACCAAACTCGGCAGTAGCGGATGTTCTGCACCGTACCAGGTTCCGGATGCGAGCGCCTCAAGCTGGCCGGTTCGATCAGCGCGGTATGCCGCTTCCTAGAAAGTGGCGGGAAGGGCTGGGGCCGTCAATGACTCGCGGCAAGACCGACGAAAGGTGCTGGCCGAAGTGTTCGGGGATGGTGCAGCGCCCGATGCATGAGGCAGGCTGCCCGCAGGTGATCAGTGGGTGGGGTCGAGGTGTGTGTCGAGGAAGGTATGGAAGGTGTCGAGGACTGTGGTGGGATTCAGGGTTCCGGCGCCGAGGAAACCGTGGTCGGTGAGCGGGTAGATGATGCATTGGTGTGGTGCGCCGACGGCGGTGAGTGCTCGGTCGAGCAGCGTGCTTTGTCCCGGCGGGACGATGTGGTCGAGGCTGCCGTGCTGAATAAGCATGGGTGGGGTCGCGGGGCTGACGTAACTGAGTGGGCTGGCGGTGCGGCTGAGTTCGGGGCATTGGGTGGGCGGGCATCCCAGAAACGCCGCCTCGGGGCTGCCGACGCCGTGTGAGAGCGCGATCGGCGCGACTGCTTGACTGTCCATGCTCATGAAGTCGGTCGGCCCGTACCAGTCCACGGCGGCCTGGACGCTGCTGGAGACGCCGGTGAGGCCTTCGTCCCCTTCGAGAGCGGGGAGATCGCCGGTGGTGGCGAGCATGGCGGAGAACCATCCTCCGGCGGATTCGCCCCAGGCGGCGAAGCGGTGCGGGTCCAGATTCAATTCCTCGGCGTGGGCACGTAGCCAGCGCACGCCAGCCTTGACGTCGTGCAGGGGCAGCGGGAATTGCGCCTCGCCGGAGAGGCGGTAGTCCAGGCTGGCCACGGCGTATCCGCGGTCGACCAGATCGGCGAAAATGCTTCGAGGAAAACGGATCCCGCCGACGATGGGCAGCCAGCCCTCCTTGCCCATCAGGGCGAAGGCACCGCCGTGGATGTAGATCACCAGCGGTCGAGGGCCGGTCCAGCGTGGCGCCGGTGGCTGGAACAGATCGAGTGCGAGGTCTCGGCCCGCGCCGACGGTCGCGTAGACCAGGTTGTAGCGGGCCTGTCCGCCGTCGGCGAAGTCGACCGGCTGACCGGCCGCGGTGCGGGGCACGAACGCCCGTGCCACCAAGGCTGCTGCCGATTGGACAACGCCAAAAAATCTGAACCGGCTCACCGCGCGCACCTCGATCTTGTCGTGTAGGTGGCCGAACTTTAGTAGCCCCGGTGTGGCTGGTCGAGATTAGGATTTCGCTGAGTGAAAAACAGGAGGGTCCATGGCAGGCAACACCACGCCCGCGGGCGCCACAGTGATCTCCCGCGTTCTGGCGCTGCTGGGTGCCTTCGACGAGCATCACCGCCGCCTCACTCTCACCCAGCTCGCACGCCGCACCGGCCTGTCTCCCGCGACGGTGTACCGGCACACCGGAGAGCTCGTCGCCGGTGGTGTGCTGGCCCGAAACAGTCACGGCGAGTACATGATCGGCCACAAGATGTGGGAGCTCGGACTGCTGGCGCCGGTGCAGACCGACCTGCGCCAGGTCGCCTCGCCGTTCCTGCAGGATCTCTACGCGACCACTCGCGCGACCGTGCATCTCGCGATCCGAGAAGACACCGAAGTGCTGTATGTGGAACGGCTGTCGGGCAACGCGTCGGTGCCCGTACTCAGCTGGGCCGGAAGCAAACTCCCGCTGCACGCCACCGGCGTGGGGAAAGTGCTGCTGGCCTATGCACCACCACGGATCCGTGAGCGTGTCCTACAACAATTGCCCCGGTTCACCCCGTACACGGTGACCCAGCCCGCACGCCTCACCGCTCAACTGTCCGCGGTTCGCCGTCACGGCTACGCCACCACCGTCGAAGAGATGACGCTGGGGGCGTGCTCGGTCGCCGTCCCCGTCCACACTCCCGGCCGCGACACCGGTGACATCGCCGCATTGGGTATCGTGGTTCCCGCACTGCCCCGCGATCGCGCCCGCCTCACCGCGGCGCTGCACGTGACGGCACAAGGCATTTCACGCAGCCTGCCGCCGCCGACCGACCATCCCGGTCCGCAGGATGCTCCGAACTGGGGCGACGGTTGACAGCATCCCAAGGAGGCGCACCTGCGACCTGGGAGTCCCTGTTCGGCTGACGCTGTCTCACATCGCGACGCCCGCCAACGTTGGACCCCTCAGCGCTCACGCGCCCGTTCCGCAGCGCTTGTGCTCCATGAGCTGCAGGGTCACCCCGAACGTCGTCTGCGGCGCCGTGAAAATATAGTGGACCTCGTCGGTTTTGCGTTCGCCCTGCAAGACGATCCCTCGGCGTGTCAGTTCGGCTTTGGTGTTTTCGAGGTCGTCAACATCAATTACGAGATGGCCGATGACCGCAGTCTCGCCATCCTTGAGCTTCGGCATGCTGAAGCCGGCAGCGCGGGTCTCAATCAACTCCAAGCGCGTTTCACCGAATAGCAGAAATTGCAGGGCGAGGTCGCCGGCGAGAATTCGCTCGCCAACGGCTGTGCCATCAACGGTATCGCGCGCCTGAGCGATGGTTTCGCGCACGTCTTCTATGGGCTGTGGGCGTTCGAGGCCGACCACAAGGACAACCCGTGGTTCGCAATCTCGATGATTCCCTTTACAATCTGCATCCTGCGTTACGCGGTCGACGTAGATGGGGCCGGAGCCGGTGAACCCGGAGAGATCGTGCTGGGCGACCGCACTCTGCAGTCATTGGCCCTGGCGTGTGCCGCAACAATCGGTGTGGCCGTCTACCTCACCTGAGCAGACATATGGGGCACTTGCCGCACCATGAGCGGACCTCATGGCTTTGGCGCGGCACACCGACGACCTGGAATCGGCAATAGCGGACGTTCTGCGCCGCAGCGGGTTCCGACCGCCGGCGCCCCGCGCTGGCCGGTTCGGCCAGCGCGACCAGCGGCATTATCGTGCGATCGATAGCCCGAGCCGGGTTTGGCAGTGCTCTTTGTGCATTGCGTGCGAGTCGTTCAGATGTTGCCGGCGAAGTCGGCGATCGTGTTCACCATGGCTTGGACCATCTTCGGTCCGCCATGTCCTTCGTCGTCGATCAGGACGAATTGACTTCCCGGCCATGCCTTGTGCAGGTTCCAGGCCACTGCGGCCGGGCCGCTGACGTCGAGCTTGCCCTGAATCAGCACCGCGGGGATACCTCGCAACGCGGGCATTCCATCGAGCAGTGCTGATGGTGGCAGGAAGGCGGCGTGCTTCCAGTAGTGCACCACCAGAGTGGCGAACACTCGGCGCCAGTCCGGATCACGCTCAGCGAGCGCCGGTTTCGTGCCGAGAGACATGTGCGCGTCCTCCCAGGCCACCCATGCATCCACCGCCCGAGTCCGTACTTGTTCGTCGGCTGCGGTGAGTAACTCGTAGTAGGCGTCGACCAACCGCTGGCCAGGCTCAGCACCGGCGGCCGCACGGAATGCGTCCCACTCGACAGGGAACAGCTGTCCGACCGTCTCGGTGATCCATTCGACGGCATTGGGAGTGGTCAACGTGGTGGCCATGAGAGCCAGTTCGCTGACCGCGCTTGGATGCGATTGTGCATAGGCGAGGGCGAGCGTCGTACCCCAGGACACACCGTTGATAAGCCATCGCCGGATACCGAGATGGGTCCGCAACGCCTCGATGTCGGCGATCAAATGCGCCGTGGTATTGACCGAAAGAGTGGCCGCGTCTGCACGGGCCAGCGGCCGACTGCGACCACACCCGCGTTGCTCGAACCCGACTATCAGATAGGTGCGGGGATCGAACCAACGACGGTACCCCGAGCCCATCCCGGCGCCAGGCCCGCCGTGCAGATACAACGCCGGTTTACCGTCGGGATTCCCCGATGTCTCCCAATAGATCTCGTGCCCGTCGCCGACCGGGAGCATCCCCGTCGCAAACGGCTCAATCGGCTTGAGAGTCGAATCGCCCGTCACAGCGCGACCCTACCGGCACAACACTGCGCGCAAAGCAATGCGGGCTGAGCGCCGGCCGCTGTGGACCGCGCGGTATGCGGCATGAGCGTGTGTTTGTTTCCGCGGCTACTCGGTCTCCTGTCTTGCAGGTGTCGCCGCGAGCGCGATCAGGTGCTCGAGAGCGGCAATGGTGTCCAGTTTGCCCAGGTGCGCGAAAGCAACGCGAAGCCATCGCACTTCGGTGCGGGTTGTTTTCGGCGGCTCCGAGGACAACAGCGCGGCAAGCTTGTCCGGAAGTCCCAATTCGGAAGCCGTAAGCTCGGGGGCCGACGGGTCGTACTCGACATGAAAGATGTAGCGCTCATTCGAGTACCGCCTAACGCGGGTTCGCAGCCGAATCTCAACCAGGCGTCCCGCGATACGTCCCCGCAACTGGACCACTGCCCGCGTGTCCTTGACCGTCTCGAGCTGGGGAAACTGCATGACTAATGCGTCGTGCCGTGCGGACACTGCGGCAGCGCGCCGGATCTGCCATGGACCAGCCGCTTTGACCCGTTCGATGCAGGAAAAGCACAGCCAGCCTGAGTTGTTTCCCCGGACTCTCGGGTTCTTCGGCCACACATGGCTGGTCCATACTGTCGTACCGCATATCCCGCATCGCATGTCGGTGAGCACTCCGGCACGATACGGTCGAGCATCCCGAATAGCAGCTTGATTTCCTACGCACCGCATCCCGTGCTTACGCCATTCGGCAGTAGCAGATGTTTTGGGCCGCCGTCGGTCTCGCCGAACCGGCCGCACCGCACTGGTCGGTTCGGTCAGCGCGGTATGCGGCATGAGCGTGCACTGCCATGCGCGAACCGATCGCAGTGCAACCGTTCTAAGCGCGCACTACGGCTGAGGAATTGGCGCAAAATTGCGATTCGACGGCCGATCGTGCGAGATTGGACCGTCATCCGCAACTCGGCAATAGCGGACGTTCTGCACCGCACCAGGTTCCAGCCGCCGGCGCCCCACGCTGGCCGGTCCGGTCAGCGCGGTATATGGCAATTGCGCACGTTTCTGTCGGCGGTTATCAAGCCGAACAGTACGTGATTCATCAGTCCAGATTGCTTGCCCGCCCAGTGCCGAAAGATCGCAGGGGGCGTTCTTTGCCGGTGTACCAGGCAGGAAGGAACTGCCCAAG
The DNA here is from genome assembly GCF_040680715.1 of Nocardia sp. NPDC051981. Classification (NCBI taxonomy): domain Bacteria; kingdom Bacillati; phylum Actinomycetota; class Actinomycetes; order Mycobacteriales; family Nocardiaceae; genus Nocardia; species Nocardia sp. NPDC051981. Next base: position 7,155 of record NZ_JBFAXK010000028.1, read on the forward strand.
CCCAGCGTTGCTCATGTCCGCGACGACTGCTGGTTCACAGTCCTAACGGACGCGGACACGCGCCCAATCGATCACGGGTCCATCCGCATCGCCAGAAGGGGACAAGACGATTGTCCGCACCCCCGCCGTACGTGGAGTCCAGGAGATCTTCAAGCCGATGACGTTGTCGACCATGTGGACCAGCCTGTCGATCGTGTCGTGGGGGTTGGCTTCCTTTTCCACGAGACCTACCGATCGATACCCACGAAGATCTCCCAGGTAGATGGTGTAGGTGGAACCTACCCGCAGATCCTCACCGCCCACCGTGAATAGTCCATAGTTGGAAGTGACGTCGGCCGAAGCCGCTGGCGCGGTCAGCCCGGTAGCGCACAGGCAGGCAAGGGTTGCGCCGACTACGGCGATCGCTTTCATGTGTTGCCTTCTTGTTTGTAATGTGTTCGCAGAGAACAGGTCTAAGGGATATCACAGGTTGGCGCTGCCATTCGATGGCAGGTCGCCCGGCGAGATCCCACCCCCACAGCGCAACGCCCTCCGCATGCTGTCGGCAGTAGTTTGCGGCACGGTCCGGTCGACCCACAGCCTCACGACTTTCGGCATTACAGGATGCGACAGACTGTCGGCTGCCAGGAGAACGGGACCTACGTCTGTGACGGCTACCTCACCGCCGGCGACATTGCGACAGTCGCGCGACATGTGGGTGGTGTCAGCCAGACTCGGCGCCACCAAGGAGATAGCAGCCATCGTCTCGCTGTCTCCTTGATTGATGAGGGGGACAGGCAGGGAGACACCCGGGCGACAGAGTTGTTTCCCATACGTCAGCCCTCACGACCTCAGGCACACGGCCGCATCTCTGGCGATCAGCGCCGGCGCGAACCCAAAGGCGGTGCAGACCATGCTCGGTCACAAGTCCGCGGCGATGACCCTGGACACCTACGCCGACCTGTTTCCGGACGACCTCGAATCCGTTGCGGATGCTCTCGACACTGCCGCGCGGTCCGCACTTGCGAAAGCTGCGGACACACTGCGGACGGGAACCGACGATCACCAATCCGAATAGCCCTGAAAACGCAAACCGCCCGCGATCTCTTCCGAGGTCACGGGCGGTTTTCTGTTATGTGGAGCTAAGGGGAATCGAACCCCTGACCTTCTCGATGCGAACGAGACGCGCTACCAACTGCGCTATAGCCCCGCGGGGACGTTTCCGGCCCGCGCTGGAGAACTTTAGCAGGTGGGATGGGGAGTCGACGAATCGGCTGGTTGGAGGCGGTTTCTGTGGATGGAGGTGGGCAGGTGCCCGGCGACCCGACTCATCGCTCTCCATTCAGGACTGAGGTGCCGGCCTGAGCCCTCAGCCCGAGCTCTCAGATGGGCTCGCTGTAGGAGTCGAGCACCCGCAGGAACAGGTCGAGGCGGTACTCGCGCACTGCCGGGTTGTCCGGTTCCAGCAGGCACTGGCCCAGCGTGCCGTCGTGCACTGCCACCAGTGCCCGGCCCAGTGCAGCTGGATCCGGTACCCGTCGGCCGTTGCGGCGCATGAGTGCGACCACCACGGGGATGAGGGCTGCGGCGATCGCCTCCTCTCGCGCCACCATCACCTGTCGCAACGCGGGATTGCGCAAAGCGTGGGCGGTGAATTCCGAGGTGATTCGAAACCACTTGTCATCCACCGGAACTGCCGCCAGCACCTGCTCGACCGCTCGCCGCGGATCGCCGCCCGCTCCGCCGGGCGTATCGAGCATCGCTGCCGCCTCGGCCAGCATCGACGCCGACCGCTGCTCCCACATGGCCAGGAACAATTCCTCCAGTGAGGTGAAGTTCGAATAGAACGCGCCCCGCGTGAATCCGGCCCGCTCGCACACCTGCTCGACCGAACACCGGCCGAATCCCTCCTCGGCGAAGGCCTCGAACGCCGCGTCCAGCAGCCGCTGCCGCGTCCCGGCCCGGCTACGGCGCGCCTTCACACCCCCGGCCGCCCCATCGGCAGCCGCCCCCTCCCGGTCGGATTCGTCATAGGCCCTGCTCACGCCCGCATCGTATCCGGTCCGGCGACCCCACCACCGAGAGCGCCGTGCCCCTGGCTGATGCACCCGCCCGTACCGTCGCCAGCGACCTTCGTGAGGGCCGAGTCCGGACAGTCGAATCGTGCCGCCCGGCTCGGTGACGGCGATCTCGCTGGATGCCGAGTCCGGACAGTCGAATCGTGCCGCCCGGCTCGGTGACGGCGATCTCGCCGGATGCCCAGTCTGGCCAGCCGAGCCGAGTCGCCCGCTCCGGGGCTGGTGACCTCATTGAATGCCAGACGTGGACAGCCGAATCGACCTGCCCGCCACGGTCGGCCGGGTTCAGGGGCGGTGGACAGGTAGGCCGGCGGCGTGGGCGGCGTCGGTGAGGACCTGCTCGAGCATGGCTGGGGTGAGGCGGCCGGTGAAGGTGTTCTGCTGGGAGGGGTGGTAGGTGCCGAACAGGTGGAGGGGGGCGCGGCCGGGGACGGCTGGGGCCAGCTCGATTCGGGCACCGTGGGTGAAGCGGGGCTTGGGTTTGGGTATGGCCCAGCCGGATTCGGCCAGGGCGGGCAGGAGGGCTTGCCAGCCCCAGCCGCCGAGGACGACGATCGCGCGGAGGGTGGGTGCCAGCAGGGTCAATTCGGTGGTCAGCCAGTGCCGGCAGGTGTCGCGCTCGGTGGGGGTGGGTTTGTTGTCGGGTGGGACGCAGTGGACCGGGGCGGTGACGCGGGTGCCGAGCAGTCGCAGGCCGTCGTCGGCGGAGACGCTGGTGGGCTGGTTGGCGAGACCGGCGGCGTGCATACAGGCGATGAGGACGTCGCCGCTGCGGTCACCGGTGAACATGCGGCCGGTGCGATTACCGCCGTGGGCGGCCGGCGCCAGGCCCACGATCAGCAGGCGGGCGTCCGCGGGACCGAAGCCGGGAACCGGCTTGCCCCAGTAATTTTCGTCACTGAAGGCGGCCCGTTTCTCGTGTGCGACCTGCTCGCGCCATGCCACCAGCCGGGGGCAGGCGCGACACGCGGTAAGTTCCGCGTCTAGCTGGGCAATTGTGCGGCACACAGGGGCGACTCAACCATAAAGCGCCCCCGACTGTGCGGCGGAGTGCCGGTGTGGCGGGCCGGGCATACTGTGCGCCGGTAGCCGAAAGTTAGCGATAGAAACGGAAGTGGGCCACACATGAGTGATCTCGTCGAACTCGGTACCCCTGTCGACGCGGCACAGAGTGTGGGAAACCTGCTGGGCGTGTTCGCATTCGGTGTGTCGGGCGCGCTGCTCGCGGTGCGTCGCCGCTTCGATGTGGTGGGCATCGCGGTGCTCGCGGTCGCCACCGCCACCGGCGGCGGTGTGATCCGTGACCTCGTCATCGGCCGTACGCCGCCGCTGGCTTTCGTCCAGGTCTCCTATGCCGGAGTCGCCCTGCTGGCCGCGGCCGTCATCTTCTTCTGGCATCCGCCGGTGCGCCTGGTCCGCACCCCGTTGAATATCGCCGACGCCATCGGCCTCGGCATCTTCTGTGTGACCGGTACCGTGACCGCCTTCCAGCACGGCATGTCGGCCACCTCGGCGGCGGCGCTTGGCCTGGTGACCGCGGTGGGCGGCGGTGTGATCCGCGATGTTCTGGCCGGTGTCACCCCCAGCGTGCTCAGCGACGGCGAGTTGTACGCCGTGCCGGCCCTGCTCGGTTCCGCGGCGACGGCGCTGCTGCTGCACTACGGCCAATACACATATTGGACAGGCGGATTGGCTGGGGCGGGCGCGGTCGGCCTGCGCCTGATCGCGCTGTTCCGGCACTGGCACGCCCCGATGGCCCGCCCGCACCGCCGCCGCGACGGGTGAGCGACGCGCCCGCGCGCGGGGGAGACGAGCACCTGAGTCGTGTCGCCGGGTACGGTCCGGGCTGATTGATAGCATGGCGAAGGCTTGGCCGACTGGCTGTGAATCACACCTCGAGAGAGTTTCCATCCAATGCAGTTCGAGATCGTCGAGCGGGACGAGACGTGGGTTGCCGGGTTGCCGGTGCGCAGTCCCAAACGTGCGCTCGGTGAACTGCGCGACCACGATCTGGAAGTGGCCTGGGCCGCGGTCCTGCACCAGGAACTCGGTGGTCCGCTGGCCTCGGCCTACACCGACTACGCGGCCGAGCTCGGCACCTACAACACCCAGATCGTCGGCTACCAGTGCGGCTCGCTCGACGAGGTGACCCGCGGCCACGTGGTGGCCCGCCTGCCGCGCGGCACCTACGCCCGCTTCTCCTCGGTCGGCAACTTCCCCCAGGTGATGACCGATCTGTGGACGCAGATCGCCTACGCGGAGGAACACAAGCAGATCAAGCGCATTCACACCGGCGACTTCGAGACCTACCCGCACGCGTACAAGATCGATTTGTACCTGGCGGTCGAGCCGTCATGACCTATTCGATCGTGGTCCGGCCCGGCGGGGTCTACGGCGGCCTGGTGGTTCCGCGGGTGCGCCCCAGCTTCAAGGTCTCCAACAGCGAGCTCATCGAGTTCCTGCGCGACCGCCTGCGTGATCGGGAGGGCGCCGAGCGCCCGCTGGCCACCGTCTACGTTCCCGACCCCGCCGGCAACTACAACGTGCTGGTCTCCTACGAGTACCAGGGGCCCGACGACGTCCCGGTCGGCGACGTCCTCATCCGCGTCCCCAAGGGCGTCTACGCCCGCTTCCGGCCCAATGGCGATTATCACGATCCGGCCGAGGACGTCTGGGCTCAGGTCGACGACGCGACCGCTTCCGCCGAGATCACCCGCGCCTACCGCGAGGAGATCGAGATCTGGCACGGCACCACCGAACTGGAGCTTTTCATCTCCATCCTGGTGTGATTGCTAACTATTAACCGGATGGGTACCAACCGGTCTTGTCGTTGTATTTCATGACTGATAGCAATGGTTTGACCGGGAGAGATTGCTGGATCCACCTATGGGTTTCGGAGCATTTGCCGGTTGCCTGGACAATTTCAGTTCGCTGACGGATACTCCCCTAGGTGCCCGTGCCGGGCATGGCCGATACACGGCCATATCGGGCGGGGACACAGGAGGATCGCGCGACCTCAGCGCATTAGTGGAGCGGAACTTTATGGCAGTCGAACCGGTCTCGCTCGTCCCGGCGGAAGGGCCTGGTGACGGCATGTTCCAATCTACGGATCCGCAGTCGGGGTACACATTCGTGATCGGTCCGCCGCAGGCGGATCTCCGCTTGTGGCGCCGGTGTATGGACGGTGCGCGTGAGGTTTACCGCCAGTTCGGCACTGAGGAAGCGCTCGAATACGACAAAGTGATCGACGGTCGCTCCACCACACTTTTCGGTGTCGCGCTGGACTCGGACGGCCGGGCCATCGCGGGCATGCGCGTCTCGGGTCCGTACCGGCATGTCGACGAGGTGCACGCGGTGGCCAGTTGGGCGGGATTGCCCGGTGAGATCGCCTTCCGGCGGATGGTTGCCGATCAGATTCCCGAGGGTGTGATCGAGGGTAAGGCCGGCTGGACCGCGCGTGATGTCGAACACCGCGGCGCCCTGGTCGACTGGATCGCCCGGGCATACGTCCACTCGATGGTGCTGCTCGGCGTGCGATACCAGGTCGGCGTGGCGCCCGAACATGCCCTCCGGTGTTACCGCAGCAGCGGCGCGCGCGTGGCGTGGTGGATCCCGGCCTCCTCGTATCCTGACGACCGCTATCGCACCGTGCCGGTGTGGTACGACATGCAGACCTATCGGTCCGTGGCAACGGAATCTCAGATCCGGCTGATGGATGCCGAATTGTCGGAATTCATGGAATCGGGCCAGGAATTGCCGACCACCTGGGTCCCGAGTGAGGGCCTCGCGTAACAATGGAATCGGATCTACTCGCGGCCGGCGAATACCGACCGCTATTGCTCGATGAATCGAATCCCCGGGACGCCGATCGGCTCACCGCATTACGTGCCGATTCGACAATTGAATTTTCAGATTTGCGCGATTTGCTGCGCGCCGAATTCGAATCCCTGATCGCCCCGCCGGAATTGTCCGAGGGGCCGGAATTCGATCGCTGGGTCTTCTACCCGTGGCGGAATGTCGTCCTCGGACTGCCCGGCCCGCAACTGCTGCGGGTAGTCCGTCTCGATCGCAACCGCAACAATCTCACCTACGCCGAACAGGAACGACTGGGCACCCTGTCCGTCGGCGTGGTCGGCCAGAGCGTCGGCCACGCGGTCGCGTACACCCTTGCGCTGGAAGGCATCTGTGGCCGGCTGCGGCTTGCGGACTTCGACGCAGTCGAACTGATCAATCTGAATCGCCTTCCCGGCACCCTGTTCGATATCGGCCAGAACAAGGCGGTGGTCACCGCCCGGCGGATCGCCGAGCTCGATCCGTACCTGCCGGTGGAGGTGTGGCAGGAGGGTGTGACCGACGAAAACCTCGAGGCGTTCCTCACGGATCTGTCGATCGTGGTCGACGAATGCGACTCCTTCGACATCAAACTCGCGCTGCGCGAGGGCGCCCGCAATCGCCGGATACCTCTGCTCATGCAGACCAGCGACCGTGGTCTGCTCGATGTGGAACGGTTCGACCTGGAGCCGGAACGGCCGCCGTTCCACGGGCTGATCGGCGATATCGGCACCGCCGAGCTGCGCGGGCTGACCCCTCGGGAGAAAGCGCCGTACCTCATTCGCATCCTGGACGGCCGCAACCTGTCCAGCCGTGGCGCGGCCAGCATGGTCGAGCTGGGCGAAAGCCTCAACAGCTGGCCGCAACTCGGCTCGGAGGTACTGCACGGCGGTTCCAGCGTCGCGACCGCGGTGCGCCGTCTCGGCCTGGGCCTGAAGCTGCCGTCCGGCCGGACCCGGCTGGACCTGGAGCGCAGCCTCGACAGGCTCGCCGAACCGGACCCGTTCGACGATCTGGTCTGGGCCGAGCTGCCGCCCGAGGAGCCCGCCCCGGAGTCCGGAATCGCAGCCGTCCTGTTCTGTGCCCAGCGTGCGCCCTCGGTGGGCAATGCACAGCCGTGGACCCTTGGTGTCGATGCTGGGTCCGTCACGATTTCCCTTGCGCCCGAACGCTCGTCGATCGTGGACATCGCCTACCGCGGCAGCGCGATGGCGGTGGGGGCGGCGCTGTACAACGCCAAGGCCGCAGCTGCCGCACTCGGCATTCTCGGGGACAGCGAGTTCCGTGTCGACGGACCGGGACGGCTCGCGGCGGTGCTGCGGCCGGGAACGAACACCGATCCGGTGCTGGCCCGCGACTACCCGGCCTTGCTCGCGCGCCGAACAAATCGGCACTTCGGCAGCGGTGCGCCGATGCCCGCACCGGCGCTGGAAGCCTTGTCCGCCGTCGCCGCGGATGCCGGTGTGGTGCTGCGCTCGGTGACCGATCCCGCCGATATCGAGGGCCTTGCCCTGCTGCTCGGCGAGTCCGACCGGGTCCGATATCTGACACCCCGCATGCATCGGGAGATGCTGTCCGAACTGCGGTGGCCGGGTGATGACGCGCGGACCGGCATGGACCTGCGCACCCTGGATCTCGCCGCCGACGAATTGGCCAAGCTCGAGATCGCCCGCCGGGCCGATGTCATGGAGCTGGTGCGTGCCTGGGAGGGCGGTTTCGCGCTGGGTGAGTCTTCCCGCGGCCGGATCCGGACCAGCTCGGCCGTGGTGGCCGTGACCTTCCCCGCGCCGCTGCCGGACGACACGGCCGAATTGGTGGCCTACGCACGGGCCGGGGAGGCCGTTCAGCGGGTGTGGATCGAGGCCGAACGGCACGGTCTCGCGGTCCAGCCGGTCTCGCCGGCTTTCCTGTACGTGCGACGCCCCGAGGAAGTGCACAGGGTTTCCCCGGAGTTCGCCGATACACTAACGTCAGTTCAGGGCCGCTTCCTGGGCCTGTTGGGAGTGCCTGACAACGAGACAATGGCGGTGGTGCTTCGCCTCAGCTATGCGGTGGCGCCCACGGTTCGAAGCAGGCGACTTCCGATACCGGGCGCGGAAACCCGCGGTTAGCGTGATCGGAGAATAACGGTGCCTCGGCGAACACTCGACTCACTGGTGACCCAGGTCGCCTCGGAGTTGATGGCAGTCGACGCTACGACTATGGCGTCGGCGAGTGAGCGGGTGCTGTCCTGGCTGGTCGAGCATTTCGATGTTGATTTCAGTTTCCTGCGCTACACGGACCAGAAGCAGCGGGCCTCGATCCTGATCGCGGAATGGCCGCCCCGGCCGGTGGCCGTCGACCCGGATCCGCTGCGGGTGGCCTACTTCGACCAGACCAATTCGGTGTTCGCCCAGTTCGAACACGCGACCGAGCCCATGGTGCTGCGGGACAGTGGCGAGTTCCCCGACTATCAGCAGTTCATCCTGGAATCGACGGGGTATTCACAGGTGTCCGCCGCCGCCGTGCCGCTGGTGTCGCGTGACATGTCCACGGGTCTGCTCGGTTTCATCAAGGTCGGCGATCGTGACTGGAGCACCCGGGAAGTCAATGTGCTCAAGGCGATCGCCGCCTTGTTCGCCCAGTTGCAAGCACGCGTGGAGGCCGAGGAACGGCTCCGCTATATCGCCATGCACGACGATCTGACCGGACTGGCGAATCGGCGGGCGCTGCTCGAGCACATGGAGGAGCGGCTCAGACCCGGACGGCCGGGGCCGGTGGCGGCGTTCTTCCTGGATCTGGATCGGCTGAAGGCGCTCAACGACTTTCTCGGGCACACGGCCGGGGATAATTTCATCCGCACGCTCGCCACGCGGTTGCGCGAGAATCTGGATCCGGGTGACGTGATCGCCCGGCTGGGCGGCGACGAGTTCGTGATCGTGCCGGCCAAGCCGATGGACGCGGGGGCGGCCGAGCGGGAGGCGAGCCGGATTCAGCAGCTCATCGCGCGGCGGGTGACCGTCGGCGAGGAGACGGTGAGCCGGGGCGCGAGCGTCGGCGTGGCGCTCGGTATTCCGGGCGAGACCACGGTCGCCGACGTGCTGCGGCGCGCGGATCATGCGCTGCTGTCGGCCAAGTCGAGCGGCGGCAACGGGGTCGCGGTGTTCACCGATGCCATGCGCGCGCAGTTCGAGCTGCAGGACGACGTGGAGTTGAATCTGCGCGGCGCGGTGTCGGACGGTTCGCTGGTGCTGCACTATCAGCCCGAGGTGGATCTGCGCACCGGCCGGGTGGTCGCGCTGGAGGCCCTGGTACGCTGGCAGCATCCGACGCGCGGGCTGCTGCCGCCCGGTGCGTTCGTGGGTGTCGCGGAGGCCACCAATCTGGCGGGGGAGCTGGGTCGCTGGGTGATCCGCACGGCCGCCGAGCAGTTCGCGCAGTGGCGGCGGCGGGGGCTGGCGTCGAATGTGGTGATCCGGATCAATGTGTCTCCGGTGCAGCTGGTTTCGCTGGATTTCGTGGAGACCATCGAGGGCATCCTGCGGCGGTACGGCATCGACGGGTCGTCGGTGTGCCTGGAGATCACCGAACATGTTGTGGTGCAGGATCTTGCGCGCACGCAGGTGACCCTGCGCGGGTTGAAGCGGATGGGCGTGCAGATCGCCATCGACGACTTCGGGACGGGGTATTCCTCGCTGTCGCACCTGAAGGCGCTGCCGGTGGACGCGGTGAAGATCGACCGGGGTTTCGTGCAGCGGCTGGGTGCCAGCGCCGATGATCTGGCGATCGTGAAATCGATTGTGGGGCTGGCGGGTTCGTTCGGTCTCGGGGTGGTCGGCGAGGGTGTCGAGACCACCGTGGCGGCGCGCACGCTGGTGGCGCTGGGCTGCTACCGCGCGCAGGGGTTCCTGATCGCGCGGCCCATGCCGGGCGGGGAGGTCGAGGAGCATCTGGCGGCGGGGCGGATCGCGCTGGATCTGGACCTGCCGGGGACCAGCCGGTCGGTGCTGCCGGGGCCGTCCTGAGTCAGGGTCCGGCGATCCGGGGGTCACGGTCCGGCGGTCCGGATGGGCGCGACTCCCTAACGTCCCCGCACCGCGCGCGGAAATCCCGGACCGGGGTGCGTGCGCCCAGGAAAATAGGGGCGTAACGGGTACTCGCCCGGCTCGCGAACAGGATTGTTCGCGTAGTAGCGTGCGGTCTGACAGGGCTGTCGAAGTGAGGGATGGATCGACGTGCGTGATCGTAGCCTGAGGGGCAAGAAGACTTTGATTACCGGCGCGGCGAGCGGCATCGGCCGGGCGACGGCACTCGCGGCGGCTCGCAGGGGCGCGCGGCTGGTGCTCACCGATGTCAATGCCGAGGGGCTGGACGCGACCGTCGAAACCATCCGTTCCACCGGCGGCATCGTCGAGGTCGCCACCGCCCTCGACATCAGCGACTATGACGCTGTCACCGCCTTCGCGGAGAAGGTGCACGAGGAGCTCGGCTCGCTGGACGTGGTGATGAACATCGCCGGTATCTCCACCTGGGGGACGGTGGAGAATCTCGAGCACCGCCACTGGAAACGCCTGGTCGATGTGAACCTCATGGGCCCCATCCATGTCATCGAGAACTTCGTGCCGCCCATGATCGAGGCGAAACGCGGTGGTGCGCTGGTCAATGTGTCCTCGGCCGCCGGTCTGATGGCCTTCCCCTGGCATGCCGCCTACAGCGCCAGCAAGTTCGGCCTGCGCGGCGTGTCGGAGGTGCTGCGTTTCGATCTGGCGCGACACGACATCGACGTCCACCTGGTGGTGCCCGGCGCGGTCGACACGCCGCTGGTGCAGACCGTGGACATCGTCGGCGTGGATCGCGACGACCCGCGAATCCAGGCCTGGATCAAGCGCTTCCGCCACCACGCCAAGTCGCCCGACCAGGTGGCCGAGGCGATCCTGCGCGGTGTCGAGAAGGGCACCTACCTGATCCACACCCAGTTCGACATCCGGTTCGGCTACTGGTGGTCCCGCAAGTTCGCCTGGCCCTACGAGTTCGCCATGCGCCGCGCCAACGACCTGTTCACCTCGTTCCTGCCGCGCCAGTAGTCACGCCTGGTCGGGCGCGGGGGCGCAGACGGCCTTGGCGCAGTTCTCGGCGGCGTGGGTGTCCAGCACGCGCGCGCCGGGGCCCTCGTCGCCGAGGCGGTCGTGGGCATTGAAGATCTTGCAGACGCCCAGTGAGAGGCAGCCGCAGCCGATGCAGCCGGTGAGGTTGTCGCGCAGCCGGATCAGCTGTTCGATCCGGTCGTCGAGGTCGGCGCGCCAGGTGGTGGAGAGGGTCTCCCAGTCGCGGCGGGTGGGGTTGCGGCCGTCGGGGAGGTTGTCGAGGGCGCGGCGGATCTCGGCCAGCGGAATGCCGACCCGCTGTGAGATGCGGATGAAGGCCACCCGGCGCAGGGTTTCCCGGGGGTAGCGGCGCTGGTTCCCGCTGGTGCGGCGGGCCGTGATCAGGCCCTCTCGTTCGTAGAAATGCAAGGCGGACACCGAAACTCCGGCTCGCTGGGCGAGCTGACCGGGGGTCAGCTCCTTCGCCTGCCACGACGCGGTCTGCATACCTGAACATTACTCCAGGTTTTTCGCCGGTGCGACTCCAGGGTTCTCCCGGGGGCGACTCGAGACGCGAATTCCATGCCATCCGTGCCGCGGGGAACTACCGTCATGTCATGGGAACAAAGGCCGCACCCACGGCGCGACCGTTTTCCGTGACCTCGGAGGTCGGCGCGCTGCGCACGGTGCTGTTACACCGGCCGGGCGACGAGCTGCGCCGGCTCACCCCGCGCAACAACGACCAGTTGCTCTTCGACGCCATTCCCTGGGTCGAGCGTGCCCAGCAGGAACACGACATCTTCGCCGAGGTGTTGCGCGGGCGTGGCGTGGAGGTGCTGCTGCTGGCCGATGTGCTGACCGAGACCATCCAGGTCAGCGGCGCCGCGCGGGTACAGGGCATCTCGGGTGCGGTGGACGCGCGGCGGCTCGGGCACCTGCTCGCCGACGAGCTGGCGGCCTACCTGCGCGGGGTGCCCGCGCCGGAACTGGCGCAGATCCTCATGTCCGGCATGACATTCGACGAGCTGCCCTTCGGGGCGGACGCCACCTCGCTGGTGCGGCGCATGCACCACGGGCACGACTTCGTCATCGACCCGCTGCCCAATCTGCTGTTCACCCGGGACTCCTCCTTCTGGATCGGGCCGCGGGTGGCCATCACCTCGCTGGCGCTGCCGGCCCGCGCTCGCGAAACCTCGCTCACCGACCTGATTTACGCGTTCCACCCCCGCTTCCTGGGCGTGCGGCGGGCCTACGAATCGCACACCGCGCCGATCGAGGGCGGCGATGTGCTGTTGCTCGCGCCGGGCGTGGTGGCGGTCGGGGTGGGGGAGCGCACTACGGCGGCGGGCGCGGAAGCCTTGGCGCGCAGCCTGTTCGAGGACGATCTGGCGCGCACCGTGCTCGTGGTGCCGATCGCCCAGACCCGGGCGACCATGCATCTCGACACCGTCTGCACCATGGTGGACGTCGACGCGGTGGTCATGTACCCCGCCATCCAGGATGAGTTGTGCGCCTTCACCATTCGTAAGCAGGAGGGGCACGGGGTGAGCATCTCCGGCCCGGATCCCTTCCTGCGCGTGGCCGCCGAGGCCATGGGCATCGGCAAGCTGCGGGTGGTCGACACCGGTCTGGACGGCGTCACCGCCGAGCGGGAGCAGTGGGACGACGGCAACAACACCCTCGCCCTGGCCCCCGGCGTGGTGGTCGCCTACGAGCGCAACGAGAACACCAATGCGCGGCTCGAAGATGCCGGAATCGAGGTGCTGCGCATCCCCGGCTCCGAATTGGGTTCCGGCCGTGGCGGTCCGCGCTGCCTGTCCTGCCCGCTGTCGCGTGACGAGGTGTGATGAAGCCATGCTGGACATCCCGGTCGACCACCACTCGACGGTCCCGCCCTACGAGCAGCTGCGCCAGGGCATCATTACCCGGGTCCGCTCCGGCGAACTGGCGGCCGGGACCAAGATTCCCACGGTCCGGGCGCTGGCGGCGACGCTGAAGCTGGCCCCGAACACCGTGGCCCGCGCCTACCGAGAGCTCGAGCAGGACGGCGTCCTCGAAACCCGCGGCCGCCTGGGCTCTTTCATCGCCTCCTCCGGCGACCCCACCCGTGACCTGGCCGGCCGCGCCGCCACCGAGTATGTCGGGGTGATCCGCCGACTCGGCCTCGACGACGCGGCAGCCGTCCGCTATCTGCATGCGGCGCTCGGCGAAACTCCTACCGCTCCTTAGTTTCGGTGGATCCGCGCCGAGCAACTACCTGGGGGTTAGGGGGCTTGGCCCCAAGTCTTTCGGGGGTGCGGGGGTTACCCCCACGACCTGACGTCAGTCCTACCGCCAGCTCGGGAGCCAGAGGTGGTCGTGCCAGTTGCCCGGGGTGATGGGCTGGGCGGTCAGGATCGGCCAGAGCCAGATGAAATTGGCGATGACCAGGGCCAGGTAGAGGCTGACCAGTAGCAGGCCCAGGCCTTGTCGTTCACTGAGCGGCGTGAAGTGCTGCCAGCCGGGGGCTCCCGACAGCCGACGCCCTAGGGGCGGGGCGTGGCCGAGGATGTCGCCGAGCGCCAGCGCCACACCCATGGCCAGGAACGGGGCCAGCGGCACCGCGTAGAAGTAGTACATCTGGCGGTCGAGGTCCAGGAACCAGGGCAGGATGCCCGCACCGTAGCCGACCAGGACCGCCGCGTAGCGCCAGTCGCGGCGCACCGCGCTGCGCCACAGCGCCCACGCCAGCATGGGGAAGGCCACCCACCACAGCGCCGGGGTGCCGATCGCCATCACGGCCTTCACACAGGTGGGCTGGCCGCAGCCGGTCACATTGGTGTCGGCGTAGTAGTAGAGCATCGGCCGCAGGCCCATGGGCCAGGTCCACGGCTTGGATTCCCAGGGATGGTGATTGCCGGCGGAATTGGTGAGCTGCGAGTGGAAGGTGAGCACCTCGCCGCCGTAGTACCAGAGCCCGCGCAGCGCGCTCGGCACCCAGGAGAAGTCGCCGCCGCGTCCGACCTTCACCCCGACCGCGTACCGGTCGTAGCTGGTCTCGTTGGCGAACCAGCCCCAGAAGGAGGCCAGGTACACGAATACCGGGATGACGGCGAGCGCGTAGACGGTGGGCCCGAGATCCCGTCTGGCCACTCCCCACCACGGCCGCTGCACCCGGTAGCCGCGGCGGGCCGAGAGATCGAAGGCCAGTGACAGCGCGGCGAAACCGATGATCCAGTACGCGCCGGACCATTTGGTGCCGCAGGCCAGCCCGAGCAGGACGCCCGCTCCGAAGCGCCACCAGCGCACCCCGAATCGCGGCCCGTACGGGCTGTCGTCGATGCGGCCCTGCGCGGCCACCAGCGCGATGCGCGCCCGGATGTCGTCGCGGTCCACCACCAGGCAGCCGAAAGCCGCTGTCACGAACAGGGCTTGGAAGATGTCGAGCATGCCGATGCGGGACGACACGAAGGTGAGCCCGTCGCAGATGATCAGAATGCCCGCGAACGCGCCGATCAGCGTGGACCGGGTCATTCGCCGGACGATGCGGATCACCAGCAGCACGATCAGCGTTCCGGAGACGGCCGCGGTGAACCGCCACCCCCACGGGGAGTAGCCGAAGATGGCCTCGCCCAGCGCGATCATCTGCTTGCCCACCGGCGGGTGCACTACGAGCCCGTAGCCCGGGTTGTCCTCCACGCCGCCGCCGGTGAGCACCTGCCAGCCCTGCGGCGCGTAATGCTTCTCGTCGAAGACGGGCGTGTGCAGATCGGTCGGATAGTTCAGGAACAGGAACCGGGTGATGGCGGCGACGGCTGTGAGGAACAGCGTGACCACCCACCCCCGAGCCCAGTCCGTGGGCCCGAAATCGGGTGAGGGCACCAGCGGAGCCGGACTCGACAGCGCCGCCGTCTCCGCCCCCACCGCTGCCGGTCGCACGTCGGTCACCTGGGTCACGCCGTCGATCGTAAGCGGTACCCGCCCCCGAGTCCCGCCGCGGTGAGGATGGAGGTTGGCGGCGCCGGTCGAGCGCATCGATAGAGTCGGGGGCGAGTTGGCGGACCTTTCGAGGAGTAGGAGCACCATGAGCGCGGAGCCGAGTGCCGCCGGACGGCTGGTCTTGGCGGCCACTCCCATGGGCGATATCGGCGATGCCTCGCAGCGGCTGCGGGACGCGCTGGCGACCGCCGAGGTGGTGGCCGCCGAGGACACGCGCCGGACCCGGTCACTGGCCAAGGCCCTGGACATCGAGATCACCGGCCGGGTGGTGAGCTTCTACGACCACGTGGAGACCGCCCGGATCCCGATGCTGCTCGAGGAGATCGAGTCCGGTCGTACCGTGCTGCTCGTCACCGATGCCGGGATGCCGTCGGTGAGCGATCCGGGCTATCGGATGGTGGCGGCCTGCGTGGAGCGCGGCCTCCCGATCACCTGTCTGCCGGGCCCGTCCGCGGTGACCACCGCGCTCGCGCTGTCCGGCCTCCCGGTCGAGCGGTTCTGTTTCGACGGCTTCCCGCCCCGCAAGTCCGGTCAGCGCAAGGAATGGCTGCGGACGCTCACCGCGGAGTCGCGGGCCGTCGTGTTCTTCGAGGCCCCGCACCGTCTTGCGGACTGCCTGGCCGATGCGGTCGAGGTGCTCGGCGCGGAGCGCCGCGCCGCGGTGTGCCGCGAGCTCACCAAGACCTACGAGGAGGTCGTGCGCGGCACGCTGGCCGAGCTGGCGGCGTGGGCGGTCGAGGGCGCGCGGGGGGAGATCACCGTGGTTCTCGAAGGCGCGCAACCGGTTTCCGCCGAGCCCGCCGACCTGGTGGGCCAGGTGGAGGCGCTGATCGGTTCCGGGCTGCGGCTCAAGGACGCGTGCGCCGAGGTCTCCGCGGCCACGGGGGCCTCGCGCCGCGAACTCTACGACGCGGTGCTCGCCGCGCGGGCCGCCGGGTAGCCGGGCAGGGCTCGGGTAGCCGCGCAGGGCTCGGGACTGGCTCTCGAGTCTGATATCGCGGTGCGGGAATCACTCTCGGGTGTGAGGACCGTCGAGAATCGCGGTGCGACCATCGCGAGGTGATCTCGAATGAGGTGCGCCGGTCGGGAAGTATCGGCGCGATGGTCGGCGCCTACGTGGTGCTGGCGTTTCTGGCGTCCGGAGTTCTGCTTGTGGTGCAGGCGAATTCGGGGATCGACCCGGCGGCGTTGTCGTTGACGCAATTCGGGCCCGCGGTGGCGGTGGGGGTGGTGGCCCTGGTGTGGCGGCAGCGCCTGGCCGCCCTGCTGCCCGCGCCGGTGTCGTGGGACGTGGTGCGCGGACATGGGGTGGCGGTGGTGGTTTCGTGTGCGGCCACCGGCCTGCTGACCGCCGCCATGGCCTCCGACTCGATGAAGTTGCACGGTCCGGTGGCGGTGGGCGGGGTGCCCTTCGCGGTGTTCATGCTGCTCCAGCTGGTCGGGGCGGCGGGGGAGGAGGCGGGCTGGCGCGGATTCCTGCAGCCGGTGCTGGAGGCGCGGTATGCCCGGCCGGTGGCGATCGGGATCACCGGCGTGGTCTGGGCGATGTGGCATGTGCAGGCGTTCGCGGCGGGACCGGCGGTGGCGGCGGCGTTCCTGGCGGCGGTGCTCGGATTCGCCTGTGTGCTGGGGTTTCTCGCGGTCGGCGGTTACTCGCAGCGGGTGCTGATCGGCACCGTCGGGCACTGGCTGATCAATGTGGCGCTGTACTTGGTGATGGGGGACGACACACTGGGCCTGCCGCAGCTGTACTACTACGCTGCTGCGGCGCTGATCGTCGGTGCGGCCGTGTGGATTTCGCGCCGGGGATCGGGCGCCCGCGCAGCCGGATGATCGGCAGACGGCCGAGATTTGTGCACTCCGAGTGCATGCAGCGGCTGGGGTGGCCGATGGCGGGACCCGTCAACCCGGCCGCTGTTAGAGTGCCCGATCATGGTGCACGAAACAGATGTCCCGGCAGGCGAATTGGCGATCGAGCCGTTCGTGCTGACCGATGACTTCTATCAGCACCCGCACGCCGCATACGACCTGCTGCGTGCGCGGGGGCCCGCGCATTTCGTGCGTTTCCCGGACGGCGGCACCGGCTGGCTGATCACCGACTACGGGGCGGCCAAGGCGGCCTTCCTGGATCCTGCCATCAGCAAGGCCCTCAAATCCGAGGGCGCGCGCACGGCCCTGGCGGGTGATGGCGCGGGCGCCCAGGCGGCCGGCGCCATGTTCGGCGACATGATGCTCTTCTACGACCCGCCGGAGCACACCCGCCTGCGCACCCTGGTGAACCGGGCCTTCAGCGGCCGTGCCGTGCGTGAATTGGCCTCGCGCATCACCGAATTGGCCGACGACCTGCTCGCCGACCTGGCCGCCGATGCCGCCGTCGATCAGGATCTGCTGGACCGCTACGCCTTCCCGCTGCCCATGCTGGTCATCTGCGAACTGCTCGGTGTGCCCCACGCGGATCGCGACGACTTCCGCGCCTGGTCCACCACCCTGGTCTCCAATGACGAGACCGTCGAGGCCCGCGCGGCCGCGGTACAGCGGTTCCTCGCCTACATCGATCAGCTCATCAACGCCAAGCGCGACGAGCCCTCCGATGACCTGCTCTCCGAACTCATCTCGGCCGGCGAGGACGGCGACCGGCTCTCGCACCGCGAGCTGATCAGCATGGTGTTCCTGCTGCTGGTCGCGGGTTTCGAGACTACCGTGAACCTCATTTCGAACGCGGTCGCGATCCTGCTGACGGACAAGGACGTCCGGACCACACTGGCCGACACCCCGGATCGGGTACCGGATTTCGTGGAGGAGGTGTTGCGCTACGAGTCGCCGGCGAGCGAGGCCACCTTCCGCTACACCACCGTCCCGGTCACCCTGGGCGGCGTCGAAATCCCTGCCGGCCAGCGCCTTCTGGTGTCCATGGCCGCCGCCGACCGCGACCCGGCCCGCTTCGCCGATCCGCACCGCGTGGACCTGGATCGCACCGATAAGAACCATCTCGCCTTCGGCCACGGCGTCCACCGCTGTGTCGGCGCGCCCCTGGCGCGCATGGAGGGCGGAATCGCGCTGAGCCGCTTGCTCGCGGCCTACCCGGATCTGGAATTGGCCGCCGGAGCGGAACTGACCTGGCGCAAATCCCTGATCGTGCGAGGTCTCACCGCCCTGCCGGTGCGGCTTCGCCCCTGAACCGGGCGCCGGCCCGTCGAGATGTGCGCACGACGAAGGGGGTTGTGCGCCCATCTCCGCGGGCCGACGCGCGCCGGCCGAATCGGTTTCCGCCGGTATCGGGTCCGGCCCGGTTCACGGGTGCGCCGCGTTCAACGAGGAGCGTGGCGGCCCGGTCAGCGCAGCTGTGTGTCATGTGCGGTATCCGTGGCATGCAGTTGCGTCACCGGGGTACCGGTGCGTGGCAGGAACATTCAGGGCGTGAGCGGGGCCGGCTTCTGGAGGAAGTCGCCGACCTGCCCGATGGCCTCGGCCGCTTCCGGATGGAACGACCAATAGATCTGGAAGGCGTGCCCGTCGACCGGGTAGCTGTCGTGCCGGACCGCGACATCGGCCGCTCGCAGCCGCTCGACGAGCGCATTGGTATTGCGCCCGAGGCTGTCGAACTCACCGGATTGCACGAGGGTCGGCGGTAGGCCGGTGAGATCGGCGCACATGGGGTTGGCCTCCGGATCGCTTACCGGGCGGCCCGCCAGGTAGGCGGTCTGGAAGCGCATGTGCTGTTCGACATCGGCGGGCGGGTCGTCGGCGGGGGCGTAGAAGTCGACGGCGGGGCACAGCAGCACGGTCGCGCGCGGCATGGGCAGGCCGCACTCGCGGGCATGCAGCAGCGCCGACAGGATCAGCATGGCCCCGGTCGAATCACCCACCAGCGCAATATTTTCCGGTGGCTTACCGCACTCCAGCAGCCAGCGGTAGGCGGTGCACACATCGTCGCGGGCGGCTGGGAAGGGATGCTCGGGGGCGAGCCGGTATTCGGGCACGAGTACCCGGGTGCGTCCGGCGTCGGCGACCGCGCCCGCCATGCCGCGATACCCGTAGGCCGAGCCCATCATGAAGCCGCCGCCATGTGCGTAGACGGCGACGGTCTCTGAGTCCTCGGGGCGCGCGAGTTGGATGCCGGGCACCCCGCCGGCGTTCACCGGCTCCAGCAGCACGCCCTCCGGGATGGGGAACTGTGCGTGCATGAGTTCGAAGGCCGACCGCATGGGCGCCAGGTCGCCGTTGAAGGTCTCCTCTACCGGACTCCACAGCCGGTCCATGCGGGCCGAGAGCTCGCCGCCCGCCGCGCGGGCCGCCGTCAGGGCGCTGTCCAGGCCGGCGAGCACATCACGGGTTCGATCCAGCAGCGCCGCGCCCGCGGGAGTGAGGCCCACGCTGCGGGTATTGCGATGGAAGAGGTCACAGCCCACCAGCTTTTCCAGTGACCGAATGGTCCGGCTGAGCGCGGGCTGGGTGACGTAGAGCCGCTGCGCCGCGCGGCCGAAGTTCAATTCCTCGGCGACCGCGACGAAGGCGCGCAGGTGCCGGAGTTCCACGCCCTCGGGGGTCCGAGGCAGCGGCTCGACCATGCGCTCGAGTATGCCCGCCCCGCATTCATTCCGCTGCGGCATCGCTGTCTTGCGAACCCGGCAATTCCTTGGGCTTTCCGAAACTGCGACCGTGGACGCATGGGAAAAATTGTTGCAGGGCAGTACCTTTCACTGGACGGCGTGACCGAGAGCGGCTGGACCGGTCTCGCCCCGTCGATCTCACCGACCGATCCGCACACCGGGCCGTATTTCAACGACGCCGA
Source organism: Nocardia sp. NPDC051981 (assembly GCF_040680715.1). NCBI lineage: Bacteria > Bacillati > Actinomycetota > Actinomycetes > Mycobacteriales > Nocardiaceae > Nocardia > Nocardia sp. NPDC051981. The sequence goes on from NZ_JBFAXK010000028.1 coordinate 26,876, forward strand.
GGTGCAGCAGGCGGTGGGCGCCATCATGGCGGGCAATGACGCCATGCTCCTGGGCCGCACCACCTACGAGGGCCTGAAACCCTTCTTCACCAGCCAGTCCGGCCCGTACTTCGACGCCGTCAACGCCATGTCCAAGTACGTGGTGTCCACGACGATGGAGTCCACCGACTGGGCCAACACCACCATTCTGCGCGACAACCTGGCCAAGGAGATCGGCGCGCTCAAGGACCGGCATCAGCACATCGGCATCGGCGGCAGCGGCACCCTGGTGCGCTACCTGATCGCCGAGAACCTCCTCGATGAGCTGCACCTGCTGGTGTTTCCGCTGATCCTGGGCGGTCCGGGCGCGCGATTCTTCACCCCGGACCAGATGCCGGCCACCTTCACGCTCACCGACTGCCGTGCCCTGGACTGCGGTGTGGTGAACGTGGTCTACACCCGGCAGGAGGCCGCGGCATGAGCCGCCGCATCACCGCCAATGTCTACCTGTCCCTCGACGGCGTGGTGGAAGCTCCGGAGAACTGGCACTTTCCGTACCACGACGACGCAACCGAAGAAGCGGTGATGGCGGGCCTGCGCGCCGCCGACACCCTGCTGCTGGGCCGCAAGACCTACGACATCTTCGCCGCCGCCTGGCCGGACCGGGAAGGGGAGATGGCCGACTGGTTCAACCTGACGCCGAGACTCGTGGTGTCATCGACGCTTCAGGATCCGGAGTGGAAGTACACCACCGTGCTCGCCCCCGACCGGCTCGTCGAGGAGCTCACCGAGCTCCAGCAACAGCCGGGCCTCGCAATCGCCCTGCACGGCAGCATCACCCTGGTGCGGACGCTGCTCGAGCACGGGCTGCTGGACGACCTCGTCGTCATGCTGCACCCCATCGTCGTGGGCTCGGGCGCACGGATGTTCCCCGGCAACGGCCCCCGGCTCCCGTTACGACTCACCGCCGCGACCACTTTCGGCAGTGGCATCCAGGCTCTCACCTACACCAAGGACTACTGATGGAACCCACCAGAGGCTTCGTGGACTCCAAGGACGGCACCCGCATCGCCTACACCCGATACGGTTCGGGCCCGGCGGTCGTGCTCATCGACGGCGCGCTCGCCGCCCAGGAGTTCGGCCCCAACAAGTCACTCGCCGAGGCGCTTTCGAGCCGATACACCGTCTACACCTACGACCGGCGGGGCCGGGGCGGGAGCGGCGACAATCGGCCGGTCGACATCGAGCGCGAATTCGAGGATCTCGACGCGGTCATCGACCTGGCCGGGGGACCGGTGATGCTGTATGCCATCTCGTCGGGCGGCGGCCTGGTCCTGGACTACCTGCGCAGCGGCCGCACGGTGCGCAAGGTCGCGCTCTACGAGGTGCCGTTCGTGGTCGACGACAACACCCGCCCGCCGGCCCCGGCCGACTATGTCGAGCACCTGACTTCTCTGCTGGCCCAGGGCAAGAACGGTGATGCGGTCAAGTACTTCATGCGAGCGGGAGTGCATCTGCCCGCCCTCATGGTGGCCGCGTTCCCGCTCTTCCCGGGCTGGAGTCACCTCAAGACGGTGGCTCCGACCATGGCCTACGACATCCAGTACGTCCAAGCGTTCCAACGGGGCCGCAGGCTTCCGGCCGATCGCTGGGCCGGGCTCGACCTGCCGGTCGCCGTGATCGCGGGCAGCAAGAGCCCCGCCTGGATGCGCAATGCCAATGCCGCACTGGCCCAGGCGATTCCGGGTGCCTCGCACCGGGTTCTGCCCGGCCAGACTCACCTGGTCAAGGCGCCCGTGCTGGCACCCGCGCTGATCGAATTCTTCGGCTGAAGCTTTCTCCGATTACCCGGGGCCCACCAGTTGGCGGGCCCCATCAGCTTGACCAGGGCCGGAACCAGCAGCATGCGCACCAGGGTGGCGTCGATGACCAGCGCGATCACCATGCCCAGGCCGAGGAAACGCATGGGCGTGAGCGGGGAGAGCGTGAACGCCCCGGTGATGAGCACCAGCAGCGTTGCGGCGGCGGTGATCACGCGGGCGGTCTGCACGGTGCCGATGCGCACCGATTCCTCGGTGTCGGCACCGGCGTTGTGGGCCTCCACCATTCGCGAGAGCAGGAACACCTCGTAGTCGGTGGACAGCCCGAAGACCACGGCGATGATGAGCACCATCATGCCCGCCGACAGTGGCCCGACGCTGATGTGCAGTGCACCCGCCAGGTGGCCCTGATCGAAGATCCAGGTCAGCACCCCGAAGGTGGCCGTCAGGCTCAGGAACGCCATGAGCACGGCCTTGAGCGGCAACACGATCGAGCGGAAGGCCAGTGCCAGCATGAGCAGGGTCACCGCCACCATGACCACGATCATGAGCGGCAACCGGTCGAGGACGGCGGCGATGCTGTCGACGGTGCTGGCGCTCTCGCCGCCGACCCGCAGGTCGAGTCCGTCCAGGCGCAGGTCCCGCAGGTCGCGCACGACGTCCTGGGCCCGCGGCGAGCGGTCCGGAGCGGCGAGCGCCGCGTGGATGACGGTGGTGTTGTCGCGGGTGTCCAGCGCCGTCGCCTGGCGCACACCCCGGACGCCGCTGATCTCGCGCAGGGCGATGCTGACGGCGGTCGGAGTCGGTGCGCTGCCGTCGGTTTCGCGCAGCAGGATGGTCGCGCCACTGTTGGCGGCCGGGAAGTGCGCGCTCAATTCCTCCACGGCGGTGCGGGTTTCATTATCGGCGGGCAGTGCGGTGTGGTCGATATCGCCGAGCCGGACCCCCGACAGCGGTGCGGCGAGGACCAGCAGGATCGCACCGACCGCGATGGCGACCGTGCCCGGCCGGCGCATGACGGCGGTGACGACCCGTCCCCAGAATCGTTGCGCCCGTTCCTCCGAGCGCTCGAAGGCGTCCGCGCGCCAGCTCCACTTGCCGATGCGCGAGCCCAGCAGGGTGAGGATCGCGGGCAGCGCGGTCACCGACAGCAGCGCGGCCAGCCCGACCGCGGCGATGGCCCCGATGCCGAGTGAGCGCAGCACGGCCAGCGGGAACACGAAGGTGCCCGCGAACGCGCACATGAGCAGCAGCGCCGAGAACAGCACGGTACGCCCGGCGGTCCGCAGGGTGCGGGTCACCGCCTCCTCGGTCGAGTGTCCCCGCCCCAGCTCCTCGCGGAACCGTCCGACGATGAAAAGCCCGTAGTCGATGGCCAATCCGAGCCCCAGCAGCGACACCACATTCATGGCGAACACGCTGACCTCGGTCACCCGCGCGATGATCCCGACCGCGCCCAGCGCCCCCACCACCGCCAGCGTGCCGATGAGCACCGGCAGCGCGGCGGCCACCACCCCGCCGAATACCAGCACCAGCACGATCGCGGTCAGCGGGATCGAAATCGATTCGGCCAGTATCAGATCGTGCCGTGACTGATCGCTGATGGTGTCGGCCAGCGCGCTGTATCCGGTCAGCCTGGTGTCGATTCCCGGAATGCGCAGTGCGGCCGCGATTTTCGGATACTCCGCGACTCGCTGATTGTCGTTCCCCGCCGAGAACACGACCGCCACCGCCTGCCGTCCATCGGACGATCGGAGGTACTGCGATCGCGGACTGTTCCAATAACTCTCGACCGGCCGATCCAACAGCGCCGGATCGATCTTGCCGATCGCCTCGGTCACTCTCGGCCCGACATCGGCCAGCGACTGCCCCTCGGGCGCGGTGTAGACGGCGATCACATCCGGGTTCTGCGGTCCCAGGCGTTCGGTCACCCAGGCATCCACCGACGCGGATTCACCATCGGGCACCACGAATCCCGCCGAACTCACCCGCTGCTGCAGCCCGGCCGCGAACAGCCCGCAGGCCAGTGCGAACAGCACCGCGACCACCAGCACGGTCCTGGGCCGCGCCACCACGACCCGCGCCCAGGCGGCGATGAGACCATCTGATTCCGCGGTCTCGGTGACCTCGGCGGAACTGTCGACGACGGTCATGGGCACTCCGATCCTTGTGTGCGAGTGGCCTATTGCCGCGGCCGGGCTCGGGTCGAGAGGAGAATCAGGCGGTCGCGTCCGAATTCGTCGGCGTCAGTTCGCTTTCCAGCGTGCGGACGATGCGGTCCAGCAGGGCGTCCAGGCGTTCCGGAATGCCGCGTCCGTTGCGGACGGAGACGGTCAGCTCGGTGCGTCCGCCGCATTCGGTCATGCCCATGAGCAGCGGCATGGCGACGCTGTGCTGCGGCATGACCTTGATGGCGGTGGGGGCGAATCCGGGGACCGCGAGTGCGTCGAGGTCGTAGCGGCCCATGTGGGAGACGGTGGCGGAGGCCAGGTTCCGGCCGGTACGGGAGCCGAGCAGGTTCAGCGCGCGCAGCAGCCCGCGCCCCGCCGCCTGCGGCAGGTATTTCAGCCCGCCGTTGTCCATCTGGTTGAGCTCGCGGTTCTCCTTCAGGCCCGCGCGCTTGATTTCGTTGAGCTGCTTCCAGTCCATGCCCGGCCGCACGTCCAGGAACAGTGGCAGCGCGAGATTCGCGGTGGACCGCAGTTCCGGGTCGTGGCGGCGGATGTCGACCGGGATCATGATGCGCGAGATCGGCCCGCCCTCCTCCGCGAGCAGCGCCGCCACCCGCATGAGCGCGCCCGGCCCGGTCGCGTGAATGGTGCGGGTACGCAACAGGTGCCGGGGTTCGCCCGGGTCCTGCCGCCCGTGCCCGACCGCCGAGCGGAAGCGCGGCAGCATGAGCGTGGGCCGCCCCGGCGCGCCGACCTTGCGCACCAGTTCGGCGTCGGCGATCGGATCGGGCGCACCGACGGGTTCCTCACCGCGCAGCACCCGCAGCACGTCGGTGGCCCACATGACCATGCCCATGCCGTCCATGACGCCGTGGAAGACCCGGAACACCAGGGTGGTGGGCCCCTTCTCGCCCTCGGGTAGGCCGGCCGTGAGCAGCAGCACCTCCACGGTGGCGTCCGGGGTCGGCCCGATCGGACTGGTGAGCACCGGATCCGCCTCCAGCGCCGGATATTCCAGCACGTGGTCCATCACCCGCACGCTCGGCGCGACCCCGCTGTCCACCCACTGCTTGCCGTCGCGGACCAGCCGCGCACCCGGATTGGCGTCGGCGGCGGTGGCGACCGCGCGCCGCAGCGCCTCCGGATCGATGCTGCCCTGGCCCTCCACCACCAGCTGCATCAGGAACGGCGGCGCCAGATCCCGCATGGGGAAGTAGATGAGCTCGGTGGGGGAGATGGGACGGCGGAACATGTGTGTGTACCCCTGCCTAGATCTTCTCGGTCAATGCCACGATCCCGCCCTGGGTTTCGAGCCAGGCCAGGAACTCGGTCAGCCCGGTCTCGCGGTCCACGATCGGCTGGTAGCCGAAATCCCGGGTGGCGGCCGAGGTGTCGTAGGTGGCGGTGCGGGTCATCAGCGCCACCACGTACCGCGTCAGCGGCGGCGACCACCGGGTGGCGACGAACGGCAGGCGCCAGACGGTTTCGATGGCGGCCACCGCGGCGGTGAGCACCCGTGGATTCGGCTGCCGGGTCGGCTTCGGATAGCCGAGGCCGGTGGCCACCTCGCCGAGGAAGCCCCACACGTCGGTCCGCTCGCCGTCGGCGATGAAATACGCCCTGCCGCCGACCTGCTCGGAGCGGGCCGCCAGGACGGCCGCCTCCGCGATGTTCTCCACATGGCACAGCGAGGCCATCACCTGCTTGCCGTAGGACAGGTCCGGCAGCGTGCCCGCGGCCGCCCGCCCGAGCAGCCGCACGATCGGCCCGGACCGGTCGCCGGCGCCCCAGATGGCGCGGGGCCGCAGCGCGCAGGCCGTGAATTCGGCGGTGTTGGAAGCCAGCACGGCGCGTTCGGCCGCGGCCTTGGTCTCCGAGTACACGTTCAGGTAGCGGCTCGGGTACGGCACCGATTCGTCGATGTCCACCTGATCGCCGCCGTCGCGGTCCATGAGCGCGCTGGGGCTGGAGATGAACACGAACCGCGAGGCCCCATTGCGCTTGGCGGCGCGCAGCAGATTCTCGGTGGCCGTGACGTTCTCGGCCACGAACTGCGCCCGGGTGCCGCGGTCGTCGACTCGCGCCGCGCTGTGGAACACCACATCCACGCCCTTGGTGGCGCGTTCGAGCGACACCTGATCGGTGAGATCGCCGGTGATGATCTCGATCTCGTCGATGACCTCGTACAGGTCACGCAGATTGCTGGTGGGCCGGGCCAGGATGGCCACCTCGAAGCCGCCGTCCCGGACGAGGCGGCGCACGATCGCCCCGCCCAGGAACCCGGATGCCCCGGTTACCAGTGCCTTCACGCTCTATCCTCTCCGCACGATTGGGGGCGCTGGGTGGTTACGCAGGCAAGCGGGAGCGGCTCCTCCGGGCCTGACCCGTTCATGCGGCCTCCTGCGTCTTCCACCAGGTGATTCCGAAGATCTGGGTCATGGCCGCCGTCTTGACCGGTGAGTGCTCGGTGCCCGCTGTCGCCTTCAGCGCGGCCGGGATCTGGGCCGCGTGCACCACGATGCTGAGGAAGGCGTCGATCCAGAACACCGCCCGCAGCAGCCGGTTGGCGGGGGCGCGATCGCCCGCCGCCAGCAGCAGCCCCAGGGCCAGGTAGAGCCATCCCAGTACCGGAATCGCCCGCAGCACAGTCACCTTCATCGTCCGTCGTCCTTTCCGAGCTGCTCCGCCGCCCAGACCGCGAGTTGTTCGCGGCCGATCTTGGCATTGTGTCGGATATCGACCGGGAACTTCGGATGGAACAGGAACGTGGAAACCGGTGCGGTGACATCGAATTCGCTGGCCCGCTGCCGCAACTGCGACGTCAGCGCCGCGGTGTCCGTGCCGGGCGCGGCCTCCACGCAGAGCACCGGCAGCTGCGCGCCGCGGGCGCCCACGCCGACCAGCGCGGTGCGGACCACCCCGGGCAGTATGTTGAAGACCTGCTCCACCTGCACGGAGAACATGGGTCCGGCGGCGGTGTGCACGCGCTGACTCTTGCGGCCGCAGAACCAGATCCGGCCCTCGCCGTCGATCCAGGCCAGGTCGCCGGTGCGATGCCACACCGTGTCGTCCTCGTGGATCTTGCCCGCCAGGTTCGCCGAGTCGGGCCAGTAGTAGCGGGTGCTCACGTTCGGTCCCGACACCACCAGCTCGCCGATGCCGCGGGTGGCGACCAGCTCTGATTCGCGGGCCTCGGCCTGCGCCCAGGTCGGGATGGGATCGTCGGTGATGGCGACCAGCCGGGCCCGGACACCCTCGGCGGGCCGCCCGACACAGGTGCCGTCGCCCAGGTGCGCGCGCTCCGCCAGACCGCCCAGCAGTTCCCGGGATTCGATGGTGGACATGGGCAGCGCCTCGGTGGAGCCGTACCCGGCGTACACCTCGGCGTGCTCGGCCAGCACCTGCCGCAGCCCGGCGATGCACCAGTCCGGGACGGGGGCGCCGCCGGAATAGATGCTGTGCAGGGTCGGCACCGGCGTCTTGTGCGTCTCCAGGTGCCGCAGCAGCGGAATCAGCACGGCCGGGGAGGCGAACATGGTCTTCACGCCGAACCGGTTGAGGGCGTCGACCACGTGTGCCGGATCGGTGGAGCCGACCTTGCTCGGCACCAGCGGCGGTAGTACGCACCGCGATCCGAGCAGCATGTCGAGAATGCCGACCAGCGGCAGCGTGATCAGCGAGGTACCCGGTTCCACCCGGCCCCGCGCGGCGTGCACCTGCTCGACCATGGCGCTGAGATTGCCGTGCGTCATCTCCACGGCCTTGGCGGGTCCGGTGCTGCCGGTGGTGTAGGCGATGAGCAGCACCTCGTCCGCCGGCGCCGGCACCCGCTCGCGCAGGGTGAAGGCGTCGAACGGGGCCCGGTGCTCGCCGGCGGTCCGCCGCTCCGCGCGGGCAGCCAGCAGTTCCTCCAGCCGCGCCGCGACTTTCGCGCCGACCGGACCGGCCGCGCCGTCGGTGCGGAACCGGTTGCCGAGCCGGCCCGCGGTCACCGGCGCGCCCCAGCTGCGCAGGGTCGGGCCGCTCCAGAACCAGCGCGGGCCGACGGTGAGAGTCACCCGCACGTTCCGGAAGTACTTGCCGAACAGCACTCGGGCCGCGTGCGCCTGCGGAATACCGATGAACGCCTCGGCATTCGCGGCGCGCAGGCAGTTGAGCATCTTGCGCAGGCCCATGCCCGGATCGATCACCACCGGGATGGCGCCGATCTTCAACAGCCCCAGCATGATCGCGTACAGCTCCGGGCTGGGCAGCACCAGCACGATGGTGCGGGTGCCGCGGCCCACGCCCGCCGCGGCCAGGTGCAGGCCGATGGTGTCGGACCACTCGTCGAGCTCACGGTAGGTGAGGTGGCGGTAGTCCGGGAGGCCGGAGGCGGTCTTCCCCGCGGGGTAGATCACCGCCTCACGGTCCGGATCGGCGGCCACCACCGCTCGGAAGCGGTCGATGGCCTGCCAATAGGTCGCGGTGGTCACGCCGCGGCTCCGGCGAGGGCCGGGAGCCGGTAGACGACCGCGGCGGCCGAGGGGCCCGCACCGGCCGCCACGAACAGCACATCGCGGTAGCCGGCCAGCGAATCCGCCTGGGCGGCCGCGTGATACGCCAGGGTGAGCGCGGCCGTGTGCGGGTCACCGTCGGTCAGGTCCGGGGTGAACACCGCGTCCGCGGCGATGCCGAGTTCGGCGGCCAGCCGAGTCGGGAAGTCGGCGCTCGGGGTGGCGGCGATGAGGGCGGTGGTGGTCTTGTCGACCGCACTGTCCGACAGCGCGGCGCGCGCGGCCTCGGCGGCGGTGGCCAGCAGCCGGTCCAGGTAGCCCGGTTCGCGCTCGACCGTCATGATGCCGCGGCCGCGATCGCCCATGGTCTCGGTGTTTACGTAGGACTCCAGGCCCGGAGCGCCCGCGGCGGCGCGGGTGTGCACCCGGCCGAAGCCCTCGGGCTCGCCGGTCTGCTCCAGCAGCAGCGCCGCACCCGCGGTGGCGTAGGGGAATTCGTCGTCGGCGGCGGAGCGCGTCAGCGACGGGTGGGTGTCGCCCGACACCACCAGCACGTGCTCGGCGCTGCCGGTGGCCAGCACCGCCTGCGCCACCTGCACGGCATTGAGCACGCCGGTGCCGGCGTTCATGAGGTCGAAGGAGAACGACCGCGGGTCCTCCTTCACGTAGTCGAGCCCGATGCCCGCGGCCTTCTGGATCAGGGCCGACACGGCCGGCTCGACGGTATTGCTGTCGCGGAAGATGCCCGCGTTGATCATGACCCCGACCTGCCCGGGCTCGATGCCCGCGCTCTCCATGGCCCGCCGCGCGGCCCGGCCGCTGAGCTCGACGATGCTGAAAGTGTCGGTGTCCCGGCTGATTCCGGTGGACTTGATGCGCACACCCATGGCAGTACCTCAGACCTTCAGCGACGAGATGGTGGTGGACAGGAAGCCGCCGACGACGCCGGAGGCCGCCGGAATCATCAGGATCTTCGACCCGGCCGCCAGGTTCTGCTGGCTGAGCTGATCGTGCAGCACGATGAAATGCGAAGTGCTGGAGGTATTTCCGTACTTCTCGATGACATTCAGGTCCGGCGGCATGGGGTGGCCGAACTCGCGCTCGGCGATCGCGTTCATGAACGGAATCGCGGCCGCGCCGAACTGGTGGTGGATGATGTAGTCGAAACCCTCGTCGGCGAAGGTGATCCCGTTCGCCTCCATGAAGTTGCGCTGGGTGTCGGTCCACAGCAGGAACCGCGCCTCGTTGTGCATCTTCCGGTTGTCGGTGTAGAGCGCCACGCCATTGGACTTGTCGCTGGGCATGCCCAGGCACAGGTGCGAGAACTCCGAGGCGGTGGTGAGCTCGATGTAGTGGATCTTGTCGTTGTCGTCCACGGCCTCGTCGAGCACCACGGCCGCACCGGAGTCGCCGACGGTCAGCGACGCGAATTGCAGATCGTATTTACTGGAAATCTCGTTCACGGCCGTTTCGGCAATAGGCGTAATGGCCTCGCCGCTGACCACGATGCCGCGTTTCACCGCGCCACTGCGAATCATTCGGTCGAGAATGTAGACGCCACTCATCATGCCCGCGCAGGCATTCGAGAGATCGAAGGCGATGACATCCTCTCGTGCGCCGATGGCGCGGCCGATGGCACCGGCGAAGGACGGCTCCATGTACATCTTGGTGCCCTCCTTACTGCGCGTGATGGAGGTCGAGATGATGATGTCGAGATCGCCTGCGGCATAGGATGACCTGGACAGACAGTCCTCGACGGCCTTCATGGCCAGGGCGAAGGAGTCCTCGAGCGTCTCCGGGCGGGTGTCGCGGAAACGGCGTTCCTTGACGCCCGTGATTCGTTCGAGATCGAACTCCGGGACCTCCTTCAATTGTGAGAGCAGTTCGGCTGTGGTAACACGCTTCTCGGGCAGATAGGCGCCGATGGACTCGAATCGAGATTGCGGCACAGGGGACTCCTGGAACTGGGAGGCTGAAACCTCGTGGAAGAGAGTGAAATGTGTGTTCGTCAAGCTCGGATGAACTGAGGCTACCCGAGAGTAATAGCTTGGGGAACTGAAGCGTTCCGTGTGGCTGTCTGAGACGAAACGTGAACGTACGCTTAGTGTTACGCGCGGTGCCGCAAAATTTCCGCACCCAGCCTGGCCGCTCGCGGCGTGGCTGAAGTGGGGGTTCGCCGGAAGCCGGGTGTTGTGGTCACCGCCCGGCGATCGTCCGTTATGTGACATCGGTATGGCCCGGGGATGACGAAGTGAGCTTCTCGCTGTGAGTGAGTTCACCCGGCCGCGTCACACCCGAGCGCTCCGGTGGCCCGATCCGAAAACTGTCTGAGCGACAGGGGATTTCGCGACGAGGCATAGCGATTCAGGCCTGCGCGGGCAGGCCCAGCACCGCGACCACGAACTCCACGAACAGCGGCGCCAATTCGGGCACCCGATGCGCCCCCTCGGCCACGATGACCCGGCGGGTGCGTTCGCCGATGGCATCCGGAATCAGCGCGAACAGCTCGTCGGCGATGACCGGCAGGCTCGGATCGGTCGCGCGCGCCTGGGCGTAGAAGACCCGGTACAGATCCGCGAACCGATCCACCGATAGATCCCGCAGCGCCACCGACTCCTGATCCACCTTGAACGCCTCGACCAGCATCAGCCGCGCGAAATCCGGTTCGGAGGCCACGGTTTCGCAGAAGGTGACCACGATGGACTCGATGCGCTCGTACGCGCCGGCGTCGGTGGGCAGCTGGGCCAGCTCGTCGGCGATGCGGGTCGCGATGATGTCGGAGGCGGTGCGCACCGCCTCGATGAAGCAGTGCTCCTTATTGCTGAAGTGCTCGTAGAAGGTGCTGCGCGAGACCCGGGCGCGCGCCACGATATCGGTGAGCGTGGTGGCGTGGTAGCCCCTGGCCTCGACGCATTCCACCATGGCCTCGAGCAGCCGGCCGCGCTGCGAGGTGAGGACGGCGTCCCGGGCGGCACGGTGCCGTTCGTCGAAGTTGGTGCGCTGCAACGTCCCCTGTGGTGCGCGAGCCGTCATGTGGACCTGCCTGTCGCGCATCCATTCCCTCTCTCACTGAACCGCGTTCGCTTCAGATGGTCATTATCGGTGGGTGCCCGGATCGGTGGCGTCCCGGGATTGCGGTCGGGTGACCTCAGTCGCCGCCGGGTATCTCGGGCGCTACGGCCGCGGCAGCCGCAACACCGCGAAGGTGAAGGCGCGCAGATCCGGAATCAGTTGCGGCAGTTGGGAAATCTCACCACGCTCGATCAACCACGCCCGATGTCGATCGGAGTGCCCGTTCCGGCGCGACAAAAGACCATTCCTCGTGTCGTTGGGCCACACATGCACATCGTTGCATTCGGACTGCACTCAAGGCGACTGCGGGGCCGGCCCGTCCGGCATCGCTGTAACTCGCGTCCTTCCGTAGTCTTGGCGGACCGGAATTTTAATCCTCGCGAAGTCCACGGGTGAGAATTTGCGGGAGGATTGCTGGAGAGACGGGCGGACAGGTGATCGACGCGATCAATCAGATTCCCGAGCAGCCTGTGCTCGGGATGTACATGCGGTACCGGCGCGAGATGCTGGGCATCACCCAGGAGGAGGCCGCACGTCGCATGTATGTCAGTGTCTCGCTCTATCGCAAGCTCGAGAACGGAGAGCGCGCGCTGTACGGCGAGCGGCTCGAGGACTGGTGTGCCGCCATCGACGCACCGGTATGGATGCTCGAGAAGATGGTCTCGCTGGCGATGCCGAAGATCTCGACCCTGGCCCGTGGCGCCTGGCCGCCCATGTTGCGCAAGGAGGACATCGACCATCTGAACGCGCTGCCCTTCCCGGCCTTCTTCCACCGCTTTCCCGAATACGAGGTGCTGGCGGCCAATCCGGCTGCGAGCGGGGCGTTTCCGTGGCTCGCCCCCGCGGACCCGGGTGCCGAGCGTCCGGTGAACGTCATCGAGCAGATGATGACCGTGCCCGAACTGCGCGAAGTGCTGGTCAACTGGGACACCATCGTGCACCGGCTGCTGTTCAGCCTGCGCATATTGTCGCCCGGCGTCGTCGCCCCGGAGCGACTCGCGCAGATCATCGAAACCTGCAGTGCGAGTCCGGAATTCGAGCGCATGTGGAACACCCCGGTGCAGGAGGAGCTGTACAACGATTCGCTCGTCCTGGTCCGCAACCCGGGAACCGGCGAACTCATCACCCTCACCATGCGCGTCTACAACGCCTATCACCCGCAGGGCTGCTCATATCAGCTGTTCATGCTTACACCACGAGACCCCGGCACCCCGACCGTCGATCCCTACGCGAACGTGTAGACAGCGTCCCTACGGAGAGGTGGACACCGTGGTGTTCGATGCCATCGAGCCCGTCCCCGAGCAGCCCCTGCTCGGCATGTTCATGCGGTACCGGCGCGAGCAGCTGGGCTTGACTCAGGACGAGGTCGCACGGCGGATGTTCGTGAGTCTGTCGCTCTACCGGAAGCTCGAGTCGGGGGATCGGCCTATGTCCCCGGATAGGCTGGTCGACTGGTCGCGGGCCATGCAGGCCCCGGTGTGGCTGCTGCGCAAGATGTGCTCGCTGGCGCTGCCGATGCCGTCCGCCGTGGAGGCCGGGGTGTGGCCGCCGGCGCTGCGGGCGGAGGACATCGAGCATCTGGAGTCGCTGCCGTTCCCGGCCTTCTATCACCGGACGCCCGAGTACGAGATCCTCGCGGCGAATCAGGCCGCGCGCGAAGCCTTTCCGTGGCTGATACCCGCCCAGCCGGACGCCGATCGCCCGGCGAACGTCATCGAGCAGATGATGACCCAGCCCATCGCGCGCGAGGTGCTGATCAACTGGGAGCTGATCGTGCACCGGCTGCTGTTCATCCTGCGGGTGAACGCGCCCGGCACCGTCGCGCCGGAGCGGCTGGCCCAGATCCTGGATACCTGCCGGGTGAATCCCGAGTTCGAGCGCTTCTGGACCACCGATCTCAGCGAGACGGAGTTCAACGATTCGCTGGTGCTGGTCCGGGATCCGACATCCGGCGGGCAGATCTCGCTGACCATGCGCTCCTACAATGCGTGGCATCCCGACAACTGCCCGTACCAGTTGTTCATGCTCACACCGCGTGCCGACCCGACCCCCAGCGTGGGTACCCCAATTCGTGCCACCTCGCCGGGTTGACCCGGACAGTCGCCGGACCGATGCTTGATCGGCGAGATCAGCTACTGCCCGATCCGATTCGCTTTTCGGACCGGGCAGTTCGTGTGTTCGCACCATTTCCCGTTCCGATGGTGGAGTTCGGAGGGGAATCTCCACTCGCGGCCGGCGGGTGTGACTCGGTGTCCGCCCGCCGGAGGGCGGCGGGCGGCACCGGTTCTTACTTCGGTTCGACGTACTTCGGGAAGACCACGGCCGGTTCCGGCAGGGCGGTGCCCGGGCGGAGCGGGGTGGCGAGGTCCGCGAAGTTGCGGTCGGTGACGCCGAGCAGGTCCAGGATCTTCCCGGCCGAGCCGGGGATCACCGGCTGGACCAGGATCGAGACGATGCGCAGCACCTCCATGGTCACGTAGAGGATGGTGCCCTCGCGGGCGGTGTCCTCCGGGGTGCCGGCCTTGGCCAGGGTCCAGGGCGCCTGGGCGGAGAAGTAGCGGTTGGTCTCACCGAGGGTGAGCCACAGCTGCTCCAGACCCAGATGGATCTGCTGCTGGTCGAACTCGGCCCGGACCTTCTCCAGGAGGTCGCCCGCGCGCTCCAGCAGGGCCTTGTCGTCCTCGGTGAACTCGCCCGGGGCCGGGACGACGCCGCCGAAGTCGCGGGCCACCATCTTCAGGCAGCGCTGGGCCAGGTTGCCGTACTCGTTGGCCAGATCGGCATTGATGCGGCCGACGATGGCCTCGTGGCTGTAGGAGCCGTCCTGGCCGTAGGAGATCTCACGCAGCAGGAAGAAGCGCACGGCGTCCAGGCCGAAGGTGTCGACCAGGTCCATGGGATCGACCACGTTGCCGACCGACTTGGACATCTTCTCGCCCTTGTAGTTGACGAAGCCGTGCACGAAAACCCGCTTCGGGAGCGCGATTCCGGCGCTCATCAGGAAGGCGGGCCAGTACACGGTGTGGAACCGCGAGATGTCCTTGCCGATGATGTGCAGGTCCGCGGGCCAATACCGCTGGAACGACGCCGAATCGGTGTCGGGGAAGCCCGCGCCGGTCAGGTAGTTGGTGAGCGCGTCCACCCAGACGTACATGACATGCTCGGGGTGACCCGGCACCGGCACACCCCAGTCGAAGGTGGTGCGGGAGATGGACAGATCCTTCAGGCCCGCCTTCACATACGAGACGATCTCGTTGCGCCGGGTCGCGGGCGCGATGAATTCCGGCTGGGTCTCGTACAGTTCGAGCAGCTTGTCCTGATAGTTGGACAGGCGGAAGAAGTAGTTCGACTCCTCGGTCCACTCCACCGGGGTCTTGGTGTCGGTGGAGATGCGGGTGCCGTCCTCGAGGAGGGTGGTCTCCTCCTCCGTGTAGAACGCCTCGTCGCGCACCGAGTACCAGCCGGCGTAGGTATCGAGGTAGATGTCCCCGGCCTCGACCATGCGCTCCCAGATCGCGACCGACGCGGCCAGGTGGTCCTCGTCGGTGGTGCGGATGAAGCGGTCGAAGGAGATGTCGAGCGCCTTGTCCATGTTCTCGAAGACGTCGGAGTTGCGCGCGGCGTACTCCTGCTCCGCGAGACCGGCGGCCTTGGCGGCCTGCTGCACCTTCTGGCCGTGCTCGTCGGTGCCGGTCATGTAGAACACATCGAAGCCGTCCAGCCGTTTGAAGCGGGCCAGGGCATCGGACGAGATGTACTCGTAGGCGTGCCCGATGTGCGGTGCGCCGTTCGGGTACGCGATGGCCGTGGTGATGTAGAAGGCGGGGCGATCGGATGCGCTCATGGTGTGTCTACTCTATCTGCGTGTCCTACGTCGCTCGCGTGAATATCCCCATGACAGGTGCCGCCCGTCTTTCTTTCGGGGGATGGGCATGACCAGTCGCCGACCTGCGCCCGAGCCGCCCGAGCCGCTGTCGCCGCTCATCGACGCGCACACCCACATCGATGCCTGCGGGGCCACCGATCCGGAATCGGTTGCGGCCCTGGTGGAGCGGGCCCGGGCGGCGGGTGTGCGGGAGCTGGTGACGGTCGCCGACGACCTCGAGGCCGCGCGCTTCGCGGTCCGCGCCGCGCACTGGGACGACCGGGTCCACGCCGCGGTCGCGCTGCACCCGACCCGCGCCAACCGCCTCGACGAGGCCGCCAAGGCCGAGCTCGAGCAGCTGGCCGCCGATCCGCGGGTGGTCGCGGTGGGGGAGACCGGGCTGGACTACTACTGGCCCGGCAAGCTGGACGGCTGCGCCGAGATCGAGGATCAGGTCGAGGGCTTCCGCTGGCACATCGACCTGGCCAAGCGGCTGGGCAAGCCGCTCATGATCCACAACCGGGAGGCCGACCACGACCTGCTGGCGGTGCTGCTGGACGAGGGCGCGCCGGAAACCGTGATCTTCCACTGCTTCTCCTCCGACGCGAACATGGCGATGGCCTGTGTCGAGGAGGGCTATGTGCTCAGTTTCTCGGGCACGGTCAGTTTCAAGAACGCGCACGAATTGCGCGAGGCCGCGAAACTCGTTCCGGACGAACTGATTCTGGTCGAAACGGACGCGCCGTTCCTGACTCCGCATCCGTTCCGGGGTGCGCAGAACGAGTCGTACATGCTGCCGTACACGCTCCGCGCGCTGGCCGAACTGCGCGAACAGGATCCGGTGCAGCTGGCCAAGATCACCACCGCCAATGCCCGCCGGGTCTACGGAATCTGAGCTACGGTTCCGCCTCTCCGGGACGTCAGCGCCCGACTCGGGTGCCGTCGCGGGTATCGCACGCGTGCGGGTGGCCAACCTATTTCGGGCGTACCCGGCGAGTTACCCTCAGCGCTGCGAAATCAGTTGTCGCTGTCGGGGATCGGACACCAGGCTTTGGTCGCCGTATGTGTCGCAGCTCACTATGATCTAGCGCGATCGTGATTTACCTGCGGTTCGATATCGGGTCGTAATTTTCTTTCCTGCGGTTTCGCGGGAGCGGTTGTCAATCCCGGACCCCCTCGTTATCGTACTGTGACCATGCCGGGATTTCCGATGCACGCATTGACGAAGATCAACTCGTCGCGTTCCCCGCTGCTGTACGGGGCTATCGCGGCGATGCTCGTCACGCTCATCTTCGGCGCCGGCGTTGCCATCATGAGCAAGAAGCAGGTCACCTTCGTCATCGATGGCAAGCAGTTCGCCGAATCCACCATGCGCGGGGATGTCCGCGGCGCGCTCAAGGACGCCGGGTACGCGATCACCAGCCGTGATGACGTATCCCCTTCCGCCGGAGCGCATATCAGCGATGGATCCACCATCACGCTGAACCGGGCCCGAGAGGTCTCGCTCATCGTCGACGGCACGCCCTCCAAGGCATGGACCACCGCGCTCACCGTGGCCGAGGCGGTCACCAAGCTCAACCTGCCCGGCGACGTCTTCACCTCGCCCGCGCGCCCGACCCCGCTGCCGCTCGAGGGCGCGCAACTGCTCATCACCAACCCGCGCACGGTCGAACTCAGTGACAACGGCGCGCCCGCGTCGCTGGTCCGCCTCGCCGCCCCGACCATCGGGGAGCTGCTCCAGGCGCAGGGCCGCCCACTGATCAATCAGGACTCCGTGGAACCGGTCGCGAGCACCCCGCTCACCGACGGCATGAAGATCACCGTCACCCGCAAGATCGTGGAGAACCGCACCGAGCGGGTGCCGCTGGATCCGCCGGAGAACATCATCGAGGATCAGACGCTCAATATGAGCCGCACGATCGTCGAGAATCCGGGCGTACCCGGCACGCAGGACGTGACTTTCGCGGTCTCCATCGTGAACGGCCATGAGGCGGGCAAGGATCCGATCAAGTCCACCGTGATCGTGCCCGCGCAGCCCAAGACCGTGCGCAAGGGCGCCAAGCCCGGCACCGAGGTCCCGGACGTGCAGAACGGCACCACCTGGGATGCCCTGGCCAAATGCGAATCCGGCGGCAACTGGGCCATCAATACGGGCAACGGCTTCTTCGGCGGCATCCAGTTCGACCAGAACACCTGGGAACGCCAGGGCGGCACCCGCTACGCCCCGCGCGCCGACCTCGCGACCCGCGAGGAACAGATCGCCATCGCCGAAGTGACACGCGCCCGCCAGGGTTGGGGCGCGTGGCCGGCCTGCACCTCGCGGCTCGGCATCGGTTAGAAGGGCTGTCCCGACAGTGTGGACAGCAGCTGGAACGGCATGCTGAGGAACATCAACCCGACATAGAGCGGGTAGCGGATCGGATCACCGTTGAGGTAGCCCTCGGCCAGCCAGCTCATCAGGTCTGCGGAACCCATGTCGCATCTCCCTTGCGTAGTGGTTACTGCCACCGGGCATGTCGGCAACGCGAGTTCTGTTGTTACCGAACGGAAGTATCGGCCGCCCGGGGTGATCGGCGCTCGACGCGAACGCGCAGGGTCACCGGAAAGTGGATTCGAGGTAGTCGACGAGGTCGGGGGTGGTGCCCGTGCGGCGGGCGAAGCCCAGGTAGCCGTCGGGACGGATGACGAAGGCTGATCCGTGGCCCGCGCGGTAGGCCCGAGCGAATTCGCCCGCGGTGTCGCGGATCAGCGGGAGGCTGGTCGCGGCCGCCCCGGCCCGGGGCACGGCGATCAGGTAGACGTCCAGGTGGCCGTGGGCCGTAGCGGTCGCGGTGACGGCCAGCTGTTCCAGGTCGCGCAGGTCGTGATCGGTGGTGGTGTCGTCCGCGTAGAGCAGCAGGGTGTGAGCGGTGCCGTCGATGAGGGGCAGCAGCCGGAAGTCGAAGGCGACGGCGTCGCGGGTCAGGCCGCGGACGTCGGGGGCGCGGGTGCCCGCGAGCGGCTCGGGCTCGCCGGGCGGGGACGGCGCGACGATCGGGCTGCCGGCGTAGTCGATGAGCAGCTGGGCCTCCCGGCGCAGGACGTAGCCGGGGTCGGTGGAGTCCGCCCCGATGCCTTCGCGGGCGCTGCGGACCGTGCGGCCGACGACCTCCTCGCCCACCGGGCGGCGTTCGGCATCGTAGGAGTCGAGCAGGGCGTCGGAGGCGTCGCCGGTGAGTGCCAGGGCCAGTTTCCAGGCCAGATTGTGGGCGTCCTGGATGCCGGTGTTCATGCCCTGGGCGCCGGTGGGCGGGTGGATGTGGGCGGCGTCGCCCGCCACGAAAACCCTTCCGCGGCTGTAGGAATCGACAATGCGGTGGCTGATCCGGAAGACCGAGGACCAGCGCAGGTTCGACACCTGCGCCGGCTCGGGGGCGAGGCGGTCGACGACCGCTTGCAGATCGGGTAGATCGGGCGTCCACCCGGTGGTGAAGCCGTGCTCGACGCCGTCGTCCCCGGTCGCGTGGTCGGGTGTCCGGCCGTCGGGGAGGAGCATGGAGATCCGGTACCGGTGCCGGCCGGGGAGCGGGATGCAGACCAGCAGATCATCGGTGACGCCGTCGGTCTGGTGGCTCGCGCGGATGTTGTAGCCGCGCGGCATCGACCAGCTCAGTTCCACGTCCCCGAGCATGTAGTGCTCGGTGAAGGCCGCGCCCTCGAAGGAGAGACCCAGCGCCTTGCGGATCGTGCTGTGCGCGCCGTCGCAGCCGACGAGATAGCTTGCCCGCGTGGTCTGCTCACCCGTTTCGCTCGTGAGTGTCACGGTGACCCCGTCGGCGTCCTGCTCGAAAGCCGCGACCCGCGTACCGCGTTCGACGGCGCCGCCCAGCGCGGTGAGCCGATCCCGCAGAATCCGCTCGGTCTCGTACTGCGGCAGGCCGACGAATCCGAAAGGCACGCCCGGCGGCAGCGTCAGCTCGATGCGCGGGCCCGGCTCGCCATTGACGAAGGCCAGCTGCCCGTGCAGTTGGATGGCCGCGTCCAGGATCCGGCGCAGCACCCCCATCTGCTCGAACACTTCGAGCGCACGCGGTTGGATGCCAACGGCTTTCGCGTACTGCGGAGGTTTCAGCAGCGGGTCGACGATCCGGCACGGCACGCCGCGGCGGCGCAGTTCGATCGCCGCGGTCAGGCCGACCGGTCCGGCGCCCGCGATGATTACCGCGGTGTCGTCCATCGGGTCGAACCTGTCGGTGATACGGACGCCGCGGGGTGGTTCGTGGCCGAATTACGTTGTGCCGGATCGTGTCCGGGCACCGGACCGGAGCCGTAGAAGGTGGGCAGCATGCCCTTCACCAGTACCAGCGCCGACCCTTCGCCGGAGGGGACGGCCGCCAGGTTGGTGGCGACCACGATGGTGAGGCCGGAGTCCGGGTCCGACGCCATGTAGGTCATGTAGCCCGGGATCTGGCCGTCGTGCCCGAACTGATGCTCACCGAATCGCACGAGGCCCAGGCCGTACCCGGCCATGGCCGGATCAGCCGGGTCGATCGGCTGGATACTGTCCATCCGCGTCTTCTGGAACTTGGCGTCGAGCAGTTTGCCGTCGACGAGCGCCTTCGTATACGTGGTCATATCGTCGACCGTCGAGATCGCCGCACCCGCGGTCCAGGTCCACGACGGGCTCGCGGTCGTCTGGTTGCCCGGTTTCAGCGTGCCCGCCAGCGCGGCGGCCTGCTGATCCGGCGGCAGTGCGAAGGTGTCGATGGTGGAGACCATGGTGCCGAAGGCGTAGCCCTGCGGATGCGGATCCGGCATCGAGGAGTCCGCGGGCGCGGGGAACGAGGTGTGCTTCAACCCGAGCGGTTCGAAGATGCGCTGCCGGAAGTTGTCGGCCACAGGCATATTCGTGACCTTCTCGATGACCAGTCCCAGCAGGATGGTGTTGGTGTTGCAGTACTCGAATCTCTCGCCCGGCTGGAAATCGACCGGATGCGCGAAGGCGATGGCCAGCAATTCCTCCGGGGTCCACACCTTCTGCGGATCCTTGTCGATCGCGGCGCTGAAGTCGTAGTCGAAGGTGTAGTTGTAGAGGCCGCTGCGCATTTCGGCGAGCTGGGCGAGGGTGATGCGGTCCCCGTTCGGCACGCCCGGCCAGTACTTGCCGATCGGATCGTCGAGCGAGAGCTTGCCCTCCTGGGCGAGCTGCATGAGGACCGTCACCGTCATGGTCTTGGTATTGCTGCCGATCCGGAAGTGGTCGTCCACCGTCATCGGATCGTCCTTGCCGATGGTCCCGGTCCCGAAGGTGGCGGTCCAGTCGCCGTCCTTGGGCGACTTGACCACCACCACCGCTCCCGGAATGGCGTTGTCCTTCATCAGTTCGGTGATGATGGGCCGCAATGTCGCGGCGTATCCGGGCTCCTTGGACCCCGTATCGTTCGACGACGCACACCCTGCGGCGACCGTCAACGCCGCGGCTGCGATGAGCACGCCGAAACTCCGCCGGTATCCCATAACTCTCCGTCCGGTCCGCTGGAACGTGGTTATGAAGCTGCTGAAGCGTTTGTCAGCCTAACTCCGTACCAACCGGTCGCGAATGGAAATGGGCGGTGTCGCTACATCAGTGCGCCACCGTCGACGCGGAGCTCGGTGCCGGTCATATAGCGGCCGTCATCGGAGGCGGCCATGGCGACGACACCCGCGATGTCCTCGGGTTTGCCGAGCGCGCCGCCCTCGATCCACCCGGGCAGCCGGGCCATGAGCGTCCAGTCGGCGTCGGCGGGCAGTTCCAGGCCGGAGGTGATGCCGGTGCTGATGCCGCCGGGCACGATATTGACCGCGCGCAGGCCCTTTTTCACGTATTCCAGGGCGATGGAGTGGGTGAGCGCGTTGACGCCCGCCTTCGACGCGGAGTACGCGGCCATGTAGGGATTGGACCCGAAGGCCGAGGTGGAGGAGAAGTTCACGATCACGCCGTGCCCGGATTCGATGAGCGCGGGCAGCGCGGCCTGGATCATGAAGAAGGTACCGGTCAGGTTGACCGAGATGACCCTGTTCCAGTCCTCGAGGGGCATGTCGTGGGTGTGCGCGGCGCGCAGGATGCCCGCGGCGTTCACCAGAACGTCGAGGCCGCCGAGGAATTCGAGGGCCTCGGCGGTGACGGCGCGGACCGCCACCGGGTCGGAGATGTCGAGGGTGAGGGTGCGCAAGCGTTCGCGCTGATCGGCGGGGACGGCGTCGACGGTGGCGGCCAGTCCGGCCTCGTTCACATCGGCGGCGACCAGGTGGGCTCCCTCTTCGAGCAGTCGGAGGGCCACGCCCTGTCCGATGCCCGATCCCGCTCCGGTGACAAGTACTCGGCGGCCTTCGTATCTGCGCGACATGGCGAGAAATTAGAACAAGTTTCAAGGCGCGTCAATGGGTCGGCGCCCAACCGGGCGTCGCCGTTTGCCAGAGTCTTCTCATACTGGTCCTCCGTCCAAATCGATAAACTCGGGCCCCGAACAGGAATGGTCATCGGGTCGGGACTGATGGAGGATTCATGCGGTCGGTTGGTTGGCGTACACGGATTTTCACCGCGGCCATAGCATCGGCGGGCACGCTGCTGGTCCTGCCGGGAACCGCGGCACACGCCGAAACGGCCGGCACCGCCTTCGCCACCACCGCGCTACCGGACGGCTTCCGCGGCCTGCCGAACGGCACCATCATCGACTACTGGACCACCCGCTCCAATGGCGAACCGGTGAAAGCCAGTGGCGCGCTGTTCGTTCCGTCCGGCCCCGCGCCCGCGGACGGCTGGCCGATCATGGCCTACGACCACGGCACCTCCGGTATCGGGCCGGGCTGCGGCGGGCAGACCGACACCTCGAAGGTGAGCCGGGTCAAGGAAGACCAGGTGCTGCAGTACTTCGTGAACAAGGGCTTCGCCGTGGTCGCGCCGGACTACCTGGGCCTGGGCCGCTTCGACACCGGCCCGCACCCGTATCTGGAGATCAGCACCGAGGCCGGTGCCACCATCGACCTGGTCAAGGCGGCCCGCGCCACGAATCCGGAGCTCTCGCGCACCTGGGCGGTGACCGGCTTCTCGCAGGGCGGTCAGGCAGCGCTGGGCACCGCGCACCTGCAGGTGTCGCAGACCCCCGACCTCGACTTCCGCGGCGCCATCGCGGTCGACCCGGAATCGGACCTGGAGAAGATCGCCCCGTTCGTCGGCCCCTGGGTGCCGGAGCTCCCCGGTCAGGGCGGGGCCGCGGTCAACGGGTTCGTGGTCAGCATGCTGGCCGGGCTGCGCGCCACCCACCCCGAGGTCGATGTCGACAGCTATCTCACCCCGCGCGGGAAGCAGGCCGTGGATGCGTCACAGACCCTGTGCCTGCCGGACATCATGAAGGTGGTCGACGGCATGGGCATCGGTGACATGCTGTCGCGGCGGCTCGATACCCCGGAATTCCAGGCCGCCATGAACGAGTACATGGCCGTGCCGGTCAACGGCTACAACGCGCCGATTCTGCTGCTGCTCAACACCAATGACACCACCGTGCCGTCCCCGCTGCACGCGGCGCTGGCCGCGCAGTTCCGCGCCAATGGCGTGAACTTCCAGACGGTGGTCGGCACCGGCACCCACGTCCAGTTGAACCCGCAGATGTGGGATGCCATCGGCGCGTTCAGCGATCGGATCCTGGCCACGCCCACCGTGCCGTGACGATGGCCGCGTGATCTCTTCGGGGACTCGGGGTGAAAACCCCGGGCCTCCAACGACTTACTTCGGGAACCAGCCGAAATCGGGTTCGCAGGTGACGTCCTGGTCCGGGCGGACACCGGTGGCGAAGTAGGTGTTCACGATATTGTTCAGGCACGGGCTCAGGTCCGGCCGGAACGCACCGTGAATCCTGGTGTCCGCCAGCGTCACCAAGCGTGACCCGGTCAGATCCGCGTGCAGCGCAAGCCCTTCCGAGTATGCGGTGCGGGTGTCGTGAACATTGGCCAAGATCAGCACCGGGGTCGCATTGCGGATCTCGGTGGGCGGTTCCACCGGGTCCGGCCAGAAGGCGCAGGCGGTGATGTTATTGGCGAATGCACCGAACACCGGCTGCGTCGGCCGCGCGGCCTCGACATTGCCGTAGTACCAGGCGGGATCGCGCGGCGCGGCCTTGTCGCCGCACAAGATGGCGGCCATGCCGGCAGCCTCCAGCGGCACCACGGCGACGATCTTGGCCTTCAGCGCGTCCATGTCGATCGGGCCGCCCGCCACGCCCGATGCCACCATGGTGAGCACCTCGGCGAGATTGGGGTTCAGCCGCGGGTTCGGCAGCAGCGCCAGCAGCATCATGGGAATGGTGTGCTCGTCGACCAGGTACCCGCTGCCGTAGATCTCGTGACCCGCGGACCGCCGGATGAGGTCCTCGACCCAGGCGCGCACCGCCTCCGGGGTGCTGCCGAAGTGGTACTGATCGTCGTGGCGGGCCGCCCATTTCGCCCAGTCGTCGAGGGCGTACTCGTTGATCGCGCCCATGTCCTGGTAGAGCCCGACGTAATAGCGGTCCGGGTCGACGGCACTGTCGAAGACCATGCGGTCGGCGTGGTCGCCGAACATCTGGGTGTAGACCGCGCCCAGGTAGGTGCCGTAGGACGCGCCGAAGTAGTTGAGCTTCTTCTCGCCGAGCACGCTTCGGATGAGGTCCATGTCGCGCGCGGTATTGCGAGTCGTGATCTTGCGGGCCTTTTCCGGGTCGGTGCCCACGCATGCGGTGGCCAGCGCCGCGGCCACGGCGGTGTCGCGGGCATAGCCGAACACGTCGAATCCGGCGGAGAAGAGCATGGTGGGCACCGGAATCGTGCAACTGACGGCGTCGGAGCGGCCGACGCCGCGCGGGTCCATGCCGATCAGGTCGTACTGCGCGCGGACGTCCGCGGTCATGGCCTTCTGGGTGTTGACCGTCATCGCCAGGCCGGCGCCGCCCGGACCGCCCGGATTGGTGACCAGGATGCCGCGACGGCGTGCCGGATCGGTGGCGGCGATGCGGGAGATCGCGACGGTGAGCGTGCGACCGTCCGGATTGTTGTAGTCGAGCGGTACCAGGACGCCCGCGCACCGCGCGCCGGCGGCGTCGAGGGCCGCGTTGTCGCACGCCTTCCACTCCAGTGTCTGGTGGTAGAAGCGGTCCAGTCCCGGGGCCGTGTCCGCATTCGCCGGTCCCGCGGGCAGCGTGACCGCCGCGGTCAGCAGCGTCGCGCCCAGGACGAGCCGTCGAATCCGCCGAGCGGGCATGCACTCTCCTTCACGGTTGTGTTCCCAAGGGGCGACGCTACTCGGATACCTGGTGAAAGACCGTGCGACATGGCGGATTTGGTCCGGCGCGCGCGGCCGCCACGCCCGCACGAGCGAGTTGGCAAATGCATAGCTAACTCAAGTGTTAGACTCCGCGCGCCATCGCCCTCACGGTGTGACCGGGTGCCGGGTGATTCACGCAGCTTGATAGGTTTTCCAGAATGTCCGAACCCGAAGTCGCTGGTCGTGGAAAAGCCGCCCTGCTGGGGCCCGCCGAAGTGCGTGAGCTGGCCGAGCGTTTCGGCGTCCGCCCGACCAAGCAGCTCGGGCAGAATTTCGTCCACGACGCCAACACCATGCGCCGCATCGTCGCCACCGCGGGCGTCCACCGCGACGACACCGTGCTCGAGGTCGGTCCCGGCCTGGGCTCGCTGACCCTGGCGCTGCTCGACGTGGTCGACCGGGTCATCGCCGTCGAGATCGACCCGACCCTCGCGGCCCACCTGCCGCAGACCGCGGCCGCCCGCGCCCCCGAGCTCGCCGATCGGCTGACCGTCGTCCCCATGGACGCCATGAAGGTCACCCACGCCGACCTGCCCGCCGCGCCGACCGCGCTGGTGGCCAACCTGCCCTACAACGTGGCCGTGCCGGTGCTGCTGCACCTGCTGGCCGAATTCCCCAGCATCCGAACCACTCTCGTCATGGTGCAGCTGGAAGTGGCCGACCGCCTCGCCGCCACCCCCGGCGGCCGCATCTACGGCGTGCCCAGCGTCAAGGCCGGGTTCTTCGGGACGGTTCGCCGCGCCGGAACCGTTGGCCGCCAGATCTTCTGGCCCGTACCCCAGGTCGAATCGGGACTGGTCCGCATCGACCGTTTCCCCGAATCCCCCTGGCCCCAGGACGAATCCTTCCGCCGCCGCGTCTACGCCGTCATCGACGCCGCCTTCGCCCAGCGCCGCAAGACCCTCCGCGCCGCTCTCGCGGGCTGGGCCGGTTCCGCCGCCGAAGCCGAAAAGCGCCTCACCGCAGCCGGAATCGCGCCCACCGCCCGCGGTGAAACCCTCGACACGGCCGCCTACGTCCGTCTTGCCCAGCAGGAATGAGCCGAAGACTCGGGTGATCGGTCCGTCGGCGAGGTTGAGCGCGTTTCCGTCACATGTCCATGCGTGACCGCGCCGGCCGAAGCGGTCGACGCGGTCACGCGGAAGATCGACGTGCGGGATTCTTCGCGGTTTGCCGGCAGTGTGCGGTTATGGCACCCGGTCTGTCCGGGTGTGCTGGGTCGTGATCAGATCGGTGCGGGGACGTCGATGGTCAGCTCGGATGGGCTGGGGTTCGTGCTCACCTGGGCGGAGACCCGGCCCGAGCCTTCGAGGGTGAAGAGGGCGGCGTGCCAGCCGTAATGGCTGTCGTACTCGGTGGTTTTCGTCTCTGTCGTGCTCGTGCCGTTGTCCAGGTTCTGCATGGTGACGGTGGCGGAGATTTCGCAGCTTCCGGGCGATGCCAGCAACGAGTCGAGGGTATTGGTGTCGGGGGTGAAGTTCACCGTCACCGTGGCCGAGCTGTCGACGAAGTTATCGCCCGTCTGACCCTGATTGGCCGACAGCTGGGCGTCGGCCGTGCCCGAGCACCCCGGCGTGGAACCGGTGACCTGAGCCGAATCGAAATTCAGGGGGTCCGCAGTTGCTGGACCGGCCGGTACCAAGAACGCCAACATCGGCAGGATCGGTACTGCTGCGATCTTCAGTGCGCCTCGCTTCATGACTCTCGTCCTTCCTCACGCGTACCGCGGGGATAAGGCAACCGGTCGGCAAACCGCCACTCAACGCTACTCGCCGATCGCGGCATCCGACTGTCCGGGGCTTCGGCGCTCACACTGGGGGCATGGAGATCACGTCGGCGGTGGGGGCGGTTCTCGGGGCCTTCGGGCTCTCGGGGGCGGCGGGTTTGAATGCTTGGCTGCCGCTGCTGGTGGTGGGGGTCGCGGATCGGGCCGGGTGGATCGATCTGGGGAGTTCGTACGGGTGGTTGTCGTCGACCCCGGCGTTGATCGGTATCGCGGTACTGCTGGTGCTCGATCTCGTGGGGGACAAGATCCCGGCCTTGGATTCGGTGTTGCACGGCATCGGGACGCTCGTGGCTCCGGTGTCGGGGGCGATCCTGTTCACGGCCGAGACCAGTCTGTCCTCGCATCTGCCGCCCGCGGTCGCCGCCGTCCTGGGCGCCGTCACCGCGGGCAGCGTGCACGCCGGTCGGACGGTGGCGCGACCGTTGGTCACGGGAACGACTGCGGGCGTGGGGAATCCAGTGGTTTCCACCGCCGAGGACGGAGTCTCACTGGCACTCACGATTCTGGCGCTGGCGGTCCCGGTGGTCGCCTTCATCGTGCTGCTGATCGTGCTGATCGGGCTGGGCCGGTTGGCATTCCGGGCGGTTCGACGGCTGCGTGGCAGGCGCGGCTCGAGCAAACTCGAGCCGCGCTAGGTGGCGGGTCAGGCCGAGATGGACAGGCCCTGGAGCAAGGTGGTGGGGCCGGCGCCGTCGCTGTCGCTGCGGGTGGTGATGGTGAGCTGGACCAGGTACTGGCCGTTCTCGGACTCGATGATGATGTAGCGGTTGTAGGCCCAGAGGGTGAGCTGC
This sequence comes from Nocardia sp. NPDC051981, assembly GCF_040680715.1. Lineage (NCBI taxonomy): Bacteria > Bacillati > Actinomycetota > Actinomycetes > Mycobacteriales > Nocardiaceae > Nocardia > Nocardia sp. NPDC051981. Next base: position 54,169 of record NZ_JBFAXK010000028.1, read on the forward strand.
TCGACGTTGTAGGTGCCGGTGATGCCGGCGGACGGCCAGCCCTCGAAGTCGGTGGTGTCGGTTTCGAGGTCCTCCCAGCCGGGGAGCCGGCGGGCGTCGTCGAAGGCGTGGGTGAGCAGTTCGCGGGCATCGACGGGCGGGGTGAACGTGGCGACCAGCACGACGGCGTTGTCGGCCCAGCCGTTCACGGGGGTCTGGGTCCAGACGCCGTAGGAGCCGGGGAACATGCTCGGCGGAACCTGCTGCCAGCCTTCGGGAATACCGACGGCGACCTTGGGGGCGCCGGGAGCTGCGGGGTCGACCGGGGCGGCCTCGATCTGGGCGGCGGCCAGGTATTCGGCGATGGTGGTCAACGGGGCTCCTCGCGAGGGGACGGCGGTGGTCACCCGCCATTCAACACGATGCGACAGGGCCGCCCCGATCCGGTGATCGGGGCGGTCCTGCCGGTATCGCGGGACGAGCGATCGGTGTCCCTCATCCGTGAAAGCGGCGCAGTCGCAGGCTGTTGCTGACCACGAACACGCTGGACAATGCCATGGCGGCGCCGGCGAGCATCGGGTTCAGCAGGCCGGCGGCGGCCAGCGGGATGGCGGCCACGTTGTAACCGAAGGCCCAGAACAGATTTCCCTTGATCGTCCGCAGCGTGGCCCGCGACAGCCTGATCGAGGTCGGCACCGCGCGCAGGTCGTCACGCACCAGGGTGAGGTCGGCGGCCTGGATGGCGACATCGGTCCCGGTGCCCATGGCCAGGCCCAGATCGGCCTGGGCCAGCGCGGCCGCGTCATTGACGCCGTCGCCGACCATGGCGACCACCTTGCCCTCGTCCTGCAGCTGCTTGACCACGTCCAGTTTGTCGCTGGGCAGCACCTCGGCGATGACCTGCTCGATGCCCACCTGATCCGCGACGGTGCGGGCGGTGGCCGCATTGTCTCCGGTCAGCAGCACCGGGGTGAGGCCGAGCGCCTTCATCTCCGAGATCGCCTGGGCGCTGGTGGGTTTCACGGCGTCGGCGATGACCAGCACGCCGCGCGCCTGCCCGTCCCAGGCCACCACGATGGCCGTCTTGCCCGCCCGCTCCGCTTGGATCTTGGCGTCCGCCAAGGACTCCGGCAGCGCGATGGACCAGTCCTCGAGCAACTCGACGCGTCCGATGACCACCGCCCGCTCGCCGACCAGACCCTGCACACCCTTGCCGCCGTGGCTGACGAACTGCTCCACCTTCTCGGTGTCGAGTCCGCGCTCGGCCGCACCGGCGACCACGGCCTTGGCAACGGGGTGCTCGGAGCCGTGCTCGACGGCCGCGGCCACCGACAGCAGCTCGTCGGTATCCACGCCGGCGCCCGGAATCGCCTCGGCGAGCGTCATCTTGCCGGTGGTGACGGTGCCGGTCTTGTCCAGCACCACGGTGTCGATGCGCCGCGTCGACTCCAGTACCTGCGGGCCCTTGATCAGGATGCCCAGCTGCGCGCCGCGTCCGGTGCCCACGAGCAGGGCCGTGGGCGTGGCCAAGCCGAGGGCGCACGGGCAGGCGATGATCAGCACCGCCACCGCCGCGCCGAACGCGGTCGCCACGGCCGCGCCGGTGCCGAGCCAGAAGCCCAGCGCCGCCACCGCGATCGCGATGACGATCGGCACGAACACGCCCGCCACCTGATCGGCCAGCCGTTGCACGGGGGCCTTGCCGTTCTGCGCCTCCTCCACCAGCGCAGCCATCTGCGCCAGCTGGGTGTCCGCGCCGACCCGGGTGGCGCGCACGGTCAGCAGGCCGCCCGCGTTCACGGTCGCGCCCACCACCTGATCACCGGGACCCACCTCGACCGGCACCGATTCGCCGGTCAGCATGCTCATGTCGAGTGCCGAACTGCCGCTCACCACCACACCGTCGGTGGTGACCTTCTCGCCGGGACGAACCAGGAACTGCTCGCCGACCCGCAGATCGCCGACGGGGATACGGGTTTCGACGCCGGCCCGCAGCACCGACACGTCCTTCGCGCCCAGCTCCAGCAGCGCCCGCAGCGCGGATCCCGCCTTCTCCTTGGACCGGGTCTCGAAGTAGCGGCCCGCCAGAATCGCGGTGATCAGCGTCGCCGCCACCTCGAAGTACAGCGCCGACGACGAGTCGCCGCGCTCGATGGCCAGGCTGAACGGGTGCTTCATGCCGGGCATGCCGGCCGTGCCCCAGAACAGTGCGTACACCGACCAGCCGAAGGCGGCCAGCGTGCCCAGCGAGATCAGCGTGTCCATGGTGGCCGCGCCGTGCTTGGCGTTCACCCACGCGGCCCGGTGGAACTGCGACCCGCCCCACACCACGATGGGCGCGGTCAGGGTCAGCGACAGCCACTGCCAGTTGGTGAACTGCAGCAGCGGGAACATGCCCATGGCGACGACGGGCACGGCCAGCGCCAGCGTCACCAACAGCCTGTGCCGCAACTGATCCGCCGCCGACGAGGCCGAATCGGATTCGGCCGCCTCGGTTTTCACCGGTTCGGTGTGGTGCACCGCGGCGGTGTAGCCGGTGTCGACGACCTTGGCGATCAGATCATCGGTCGTCACCGACTCCGGGAAGCTGACCTTCGCCTTCTCGGTCGCGTAGTTCACGGACGCGGTGACGCCGTCCATGCGGTTGAGCTTCTTCTCGATCCGGGCCGCGCAGGAGGCGCAGGTCATCCCACCGATATCGAGTTCGATCGAACGCTCGGTGGCCGGGGCGCTCATGAGTGACCTCCTCCGTGGTGGGCGGGCGCATCCGAATCGGATGCGGCAGTGGATGCTTCGTCGGTGAATTCCGCGGTGTGCACCGCGCCGCCGTGCTGGAAGTCCAGGTACAGGCGGTAGTTGCCGTCACTCGGTGCTTGCGCGTGGAAGACGACGTCGGGGCCGGGTGCGGTCTTGCCGACCTCGCCCTCCGGGTGGACGTGCAGGTAGGCCAGGTCCGTGGCCCGCAGCGCCACCAGGTGAGCGTACGCGCCCAGGTAGGGCTGCAGATCGGTCACCGGCTTGCCGTCGCGGGTGATGGTGAAGGTGAGTTCGCTGCCCGCGGTGGTCAGGTCACCGTCGAGGGTGACGTGGTAGCCGTCCACCTCGGCGGTCTTCGCGACCGGCGGCAGTGGCTTGCCGGTCACGTTCCCCGCGACCGCGATGGTGCGGCTGAGCACCAGTTCGCCGGGCCCGCCGGCGGGGGAGAAGTCGGCGAACACGCGGTAGCTGCCGGGTTCGGCCCACTTCCAGTCGATGGACCAGGTGCCGTCGGCGGCCCGGGCCGGATGCACGTGCCGGAACTGGCTCGCGTCCGAGCGGACCACGATCAGGTGCAGGTCCTTCTCGTGCAGGTCGTTGTAGCTTGTTACGGCGCCCTGCGGTCCGGTGATCCGGAATCGAAGTGCGCCTTGCTGATCGGGGGCGGCGGGAGCGGTGATATCGCTGAGGGTGTAGCCGGAGAGGCTGTCCTGCAGGCCCGTCGCCGCGGCGGCCTCATGCCGACTGTGGTCGGGGGCGGCCTCGGCCGGGGCCGCGCCGGACCGGTCGCCCACCAGGGCGCCGATGCCGAGCGCGGCTCCGAACAAGACGACCAGTCCGCCGCCGAAGGCGGCGAACCTCAGCCGATCGTTCACACCGTCACCTCGTAACCCGCTTCGTCGACGGCGGCGACCACATCGGCGTCGGCGAGCGCGGCGCCGGACTCGACGGTGACCAGGCCGGTGGCGAGATCCACATCCACGCTGGTGACACCGTCGATCTTGCCGATCTCCTTCTGCACCGAACCGACGCAGTGGCCGCAGGTCATGCCGGTGACGGTGTAGGTGCTGGTGGCCATGGTGGTCTCCTTCGCTCGCTATTAATACGGTGAGGGGGTATCCCCGACACCCAGAAACATACCCCCCATGGGTACCTGGCGCAAGTACTCGAACGGGAAATCTGTCGACTAGGCTGTGCGCGTGCTCTCAGTTGTGCCCAGCCCCCTCGTCGTGCGCGCGCCCGCGAAGGTGAATCTGCACCTCGGGGTGGGCGACCTGCGCGAGGACGGCTACCACGACCTCACCACGGTGTTCCAGGCGTTATCGCTCAGCGACGACGTGCAGATCTCGCCGTCCTCGGCGCTGCGTGTCAAGGTTGTCGGCGAGGGGGCCGACGAGGTTCCCACCGATCGCGGCAATCTGGTCTGGCAGGCCGCCGTCAAGCTGGCCGATATGGCCGGACGCGCCCCGCTGGTGGAATTCTCCATCACCAAGGGCATTCCGGTGGCGGGCGGCATGGCCGGCGGTAGCGCCGACGCCGCCGCGGCCCTGGTCGGCCTGAACGACCTGTGGGAACTCGGTCTCGGCCGCACCGAATTGTCCGATATCGCCGCCGAACTCGGCAGCGACGTCCCCTTCTCCCTGCACGGCGGCACCGCCCTCGGCCGCGGCCGCGGCGAGGAACTGCTGCCGGTGTTGTCCCGCAACACCTTTCACTGGGTGCTGGCCCTGGCCAAGGACGGCCTGTCCACCCCGGCCGTCTTCCGCGAACTCGACCGCCTGCGCGAAGCCGGCGACCCGCCGCGACTCGGCAGCCCGGAGGAGCTGTTGCAGGCGCTGGCCTCCGGCGAGGCCAAACAGCTCGCCCCGCTGCTCGGCAACGACCTCCAGGCCGCGGCGCTCTCACTGAAACCCGAACTGCGCCGCACCCTGCGCGCCGGCGTCACCGCCGGAGCCCTCGCGGGCATCGTCTCCGGCTCCGGCCCGACCTGCGCCTTCCTGTGCGAGAGCGAGGAGGCCGCGGTCACCGTAGCCGCCGAACTCGCGGGCGCCGGAGTCAGCCGCAGCGTCCGTACCGCCCACGGCCCGGTCCCGGGCGCGCGGCGCATCGCAGGCGACAACTGATTTCGTAAGGTTCCGGGTAACTCGTCGGGTACGGGCCAAGTCTCCCCGTACGCGACCGCCGGTCCGCAACGTGAGGTGAGTAGGCTCTTTCGGTTCGGCGAAAGGCGCGGAGAGGCGGAATTGTTCATGGCCAACCTGATCAACCTGGAAGCGGTCTCCAAGAGCTTTGGTATCAAGCCGCTGCTCGACAACATCTCCCTCGGGGTTCAGGAGGGCGAGCGGATCGGTGTCGTCGGTCTCAACGGTGGTGGCAAGACCACGCTGCTGGAAGTGCTGACCGGAATCGAAGACCCCGACTCGGGGCGCGTCAGCCGTCGCGGTGATCTGCGCATGGCCGTCGTCACCCAGCGCGGCGTGCTGCCCGAGGGCGCGACCGTCGGCGAGGTCGTGCTCGCGGGCCTGGCCGAGGACCAGCGCACCGACGGTGTCGCCGAACACGAATGGGCCGCCAATCCGCGCATCCGGTCCGTGGTCGAGGGCATCGGCATCGCCGACCTCGGCATGGACACCCCCGTGGCCAACCTCTCCGGTGGCGAACGCCGCCGCACCGCCCTGGCCGCCGCCCTGGTCCGCGACCTCGACCTGCTGGTCCTCGACGAGCCCACCAACCACCTCGACGTCGAGGGCGTGCAATGGCTGGCCGAGCACCTGCTGAACCGCCGCAGCGCGCTGGTCGTCGTCACCCACGACCGCTGGTTCCTCGACACCGTCGCCACCCGCACCTGGGAGGTGCAGGGCGGCCGGGTCGAGACCTACGAGGGCGGCTACAACGACTGGATCTTCGCCCGTGCGGAACGCGTCCGCCAGGCCGACGCCAGCGAGGCCCGCCGCCAGAACCTGGCCCGCAAGGAACTCGCGTGGCTGCGCCGCGGCGCGCCCGCCCGGACCTCCAAGCCGCGCTACCGCATCGAGGCCGCCGAGGCCCTGATCGCGAATGTGCCGCCGCCGCGCGATACCGTCGAGCTGGCCTCCTTCGCGCGAAAGCGCCTGGGCCGCGTGGTGATCGAGCTCGAGGACGCCACCCTCGCCACCCCGGACGGCCGGGAACTGGTGACCGACCTGACCTGGCGGCTCGCCCCGGGCGAGCGCGTCGGCCTGGTCGGCGTGAACGGGTCGGGCAAGACCACGTTGCTGCGCGCGCTCGCCGGCGACGCGGACCCGAAGTCCGGCAAGCGGATCCAGGGTCAGACTGTCAAGATCGGCTGGCTGCGTCAGGAACTCGACGACCTGCCGCTGAACATGCGGGTGCTGGAGGCGGTCCAGGACGTGGCGCAGCGCATGATGCTGGGCGACAAGGAGATCAGCGCCGGCCAGCTGGCCGAGCGGCTCGGCTTCACCCCGGCCAAGCAGCGCACCCCGGTCGGCGATCTGTCCGGTGGCGAACGCCGCCGCCTGCAGCTGACCCGCATCCTGATGGCCGAGCCCAATGTGCTGCTGCTCGACGAGCCCACCAACGACCTCGACATCGACACCCTCCAGCAGCTCGAGGACATGCTCGACGGCTGGGCGGGCACCCTGGTGGTGATCTCCCACGACCGCTACCTGATCGAGCGCATCTGCGACTCCACCTGGGCGCTGTTCGGCGACGGCAAGCTCACCAACCTGCCCGGCGGCATCGAGGAGTACCTGCGCAAGCGCGCCGGCCTCACCGCGGGCAAGACGGCCGCTCCGGTCAAGGCCGCGTCCGCGGCCGGCGCGAATTCCACTGTCCCGGCGACGGATTCGGCCGCCTACCGCGCGGCCCGCAAGGAACTGGCCAAGCTGGAACGCACCCTGGAAAAACTCACCGACCGCGAGGACAAGCTGCACACGGCCCTGGCCGAGGCGGCCACCGAGCCGGACAAGCTGGTCACGCTCGGCACGGAACTCAAGCAGGTACAAGCGGAAAAGGAAGCCACAGAAGAGCGCTGGCTCGAACTAGCCGACAACGCCTGAGCCAGGGTCACACAGGTACGGCCCAACCGTCACGCCCGCCGTGGTTCTTGCGTATGCCAAGGCGACAACTGATTTCGTAACGGTCGGGGTAACTCGCCGGGTACGTCCAAACTCGGTTCGGCACCCGACCGCAGCACGGATGCATGGCGTTTTACGGTTCCCCAGCCGTCCGCTGAAGTCCCGGGAGGCGGGGGAGCATGGCGCTTTACGGCTCCCCTGCCGCCCGCTGAAGTCCCGGGGAGGCGGGGGGGTCCAGCGAGGGCACGGGCAGGCAGGTGCGGGTGAATCCCGCGCCGAACGAGGTCAATTCGATGGTCCGGTACATCACCTTGGTGCCGAAGCTGGCTCGCTTGAGCAGCCGGCGCACCTCCGGCATGGCCTCGAGCAACTGGTAGCGGTTCGGATTGCCCAGCGCCTCGCGGGTGATGTCGATCAGGCCCAGCCGGTCCAGATTCGTCAGATATTCGTCGATCCGGTTCGGATACCGCAGCGCCGCATCCTCGCCCAGCAGGTTGAAAACGCCGCGGTAGGCGGTCCGCCCGGTCTTCACCTCCACCGCGGGCTGCGGCCCGTCCAGATACAGGTGCCGCACCACGCGCGCCTCGTCGGGGGCGAGCTCGCCCAGGATGCGGGCGTAGGCGGTGTGATGGTGGTTGTCGTCCTCGGTGTGGAAATCGGCGGAGCGGCGCAGCAATTCGGCGCCGCGGGCGCGCAGCACGCTGGCGGGGCTGGACTCGGGGGCGATCTCGGCGGCCTCGGGCGCGGTTACGCCCAGCGCCTGCCGGACCGAATGCCGCACCTGCGCACCGGCATCGGAGAGGATCTCGCGCGGCGGCTGCCCGGCCATGCTGCCGCGCAGCACCACCGAGGTCACGCCCAGCGCGGTCTGCAGGCTCCAGAAGCTCGCCTCGACCGCGGCCGACATCGCCACTCGCACCACCCCGGTGGCGGCGCGCACCGGCCCGGCCGCGCCCCGGCGCTCGGTCGTGTCGATCGGCACCGGCGCGGCCTGGCGAACAGCGATGTCGGTGCCGGTATCGGCGGGATCGTCCTCGCCCGAACCTGATTCGGCGCGCCCACCGGTGGACGGGTCGGTCATATCCATGAGGTGGCCACTCCTGTTCCGAAGATCAGGAGGTGAGCGTAACCGGCGAACAGGCCCAGCGCGCCGCCATGGACGAACAAAAGCCATTCGTCCTGTTTGATGGCCGAACGCAGCATGTCCACGAACTCCGGCGGGGGCAGCGCCGACATTTGTTTGGCGATGTACTCCTGCACCTGCTTGCCCTGCTGGACATTGAAGGCCGGGTCGGCGAAGGCGATCGGTGCGATGGTCATCGCCTCGGAGGTGAAGGTGTCCTGCAGCGAGTCGTACTCGCGGCTGCCCAGCGCGAACTTGACCACCGACCGGGCCGGTCCGAGCGCCCGGTCGGCCGCCGGCTTGAGGGTGTCCTGGAGCATCTGCATGGTGCGGTCGGCGCGCGGCCCGTTGAGCAGCTCGTCACCGATATTGGCGACCGTCATGATCTCGCTGGCCACCAGGGCCGCGTACCCCTCGGTGATCTCCGGCTGCCGCTTGATGAGCAGGCCCTGCCGCCACGGGCACCACCACTTCGGGTAGGCCGGCTCGAAGATCAGATTGATGCCGATCCAGTTCACCACCCAGCCGATGATCACCCCGCCGACCGGCAGCACCACCAGTGACGACCAGCCGGTGAAATGCAGGATGGCGACCAGAACCAGACCCATGGGCGCACCGAAGTAGAAGCCGAAGTTCTGCATGAATCGCAGTTCCTTGGCGCCCAGCACCTGGAACACCGAGTTCAGCATCTGCGGCCGTGCCTGGAAGTAGCGAATGGTCATCGACTTGACGTCCAGCAGCTGATCGATGTTCTTGCCGAGTTCATCGGTGAGCTCCCGGAGAATATCGGGCAACTGTTCGCGCACGCGGCTGTGCACCATCTCACGCAGACCGGTCGGCAGGTTGTACCAGAGCTGCGGATGTTCGCGCTTCAGGATGTCCTCGACAATGTCGCGAATCTGAAGGTCCGCAATTTCAACAAAATGTTCAGCGAGCTTGTCGGGTTCCAGTTCCCGATAGAAATCCGCGACGCTGCCGAGTTTCGCCAGCCCTTTGTCCACCGCGATGCTGGCCATCTTGTCCGCCCGCGACGGCACGATCCCCTGCCAGCCGATCCGGCCGTCGTACTGCAGCAACGGCAGCACCTGAATGCGCTTGGGCAGCAATGGAAACAACGCCGCCAGCCCCGGCAGCCGGAATCCGTGGAACCGGATCGGCTTGAACAGCATGAGCACACCGGTCCAGTTGGTGATATAGCCGATCACACCCGTGAACAACGGGATGGTGATCAATTCCAAGAGGATGGTCGGACGCACCCCAAAGACACTTTCCAACACGACACCCTCCTGCCGACCCGCAACGCACCGCCGTTGGCGTTGACAACCCCTCGGCGGTTCGGACCTTACTGGTTCTTTCGGAATCGAGTCCAGCGGGGAGTGTCTGAGTCGGAGATCTCGGTCACACTGGCCGGGCTCGATGTTCCTCTCTCTCGATAGGAACACGAGAATGGCACGGACCACATCCATATCGCGCCCTGTGCGGTCGTGTTGGGGGTCATGTGCGTCGTTCTGCGGCGGACGTCGACTGGGGTAACCTTCGTCTGGCTCGCGGGTTCAACGTGCCCGAAGGTCCGTCGGGGGCAATAATCTGTGGACGATTGTGTTCACCTGGCGATATTCGGAGATGGACGTGGCGGAAGACAGGATCCCGGGGCAGGACGTGGCCCGTCCGGGACCCCGTGCCGTGGAACGCAGTTCGGATGTGGAGAAGCGGCAGATCAGCAATGAGGCCCGGCTGATCCGCGGCGCCTTCCGGGCCGCCGGCCTGGCGGTCGGCACCGCGGTGCGGGGGACCGAGTGGGCGGTCGGCACCAGCTTCGAGATCACCAAACAGCTGACCCAGGCCGCGCTGGACGGCGAGTCGTCGGCCGATATCGCCGAGCGCACGGGGGCGGCGCTGCGGTCCATCGCGCGCAGCGCGCTCGGTGTCACCGAGGGTTCGGTGCGCGAGATCGTCAGTTACGTACCGACTCCCATGGGCGCGCCGCAGGCGGCCATCACCAACGGCCTGGTGCGCTCGGTCACCAACGAGGACCTGCGCCGGCGCGGCGACGCGCTGCTGGCCCGGTCCGCCGACGTCTATTTCACCGAGGACGTGCACCCGGCCTACGACCGGATCCTCGATCAGCTGGCCCCCGACGAGGCTCGGATTCTGCGCTTCATGGCGCTGCAGGGTCCGCAGCCGTCGGTGGACGTCCGCACCAACCGGCCGCTGGGCATCGGTTCCGAACTGGTCGCAGGGGACCTGACCTCGGTTCCGGAGCAGTCCGGCGTCCGCTACCCCGACCGGGCCCGGCACTACCTGATCAATCTGAACCGCCTCGGCCTCACCATGACCTCGGAAGATCCGGTCGTTTTGTCGCGATACATGGTGCTCGAGGTGCAGCCGGTCGTGGAGCAGGCGCTGAAAAAGGCCGGTCGCGTGCCCAAGATCGTGCGAAAGAGTCTGCGACTGACCGAGTTCGGCGAGGATTTCTGCAACACCTGCTTCAGCATCAACGGCTGAGTCGGTATCCGGCTGATAGCGATCCGGTACAAATCCGTGCCGATCCCTGAAGGTTTCCTACACCTGATGGGATGGTTGAAGGTATGGATTCCGATGCCGTCGCGGCGATCAGCCGGCTGAAGTTCCGTTACCTGCGCGCGCTCGACACGAAGGCGTGGGAGGAGTTCGCCGACACGATGATTCCGGAGGCCACCGCCACCTACAGCGAGTACCTCCAGTTCGAATCGCGCGACGCCTTCCTGGCCTTCATGCGCAACACCCTGGGCCCGCACGTCATCACCGAACACCGCTGCGACCACCCGGAAATCGACGTTCACGGCGACGAGGCGACCGGCACCTGGTACCTGGCCGACACCGTCCTCATCCCTGGGCACAACATGCTGCTCCGCGGCGCGGCGTTCTATTCGGACCGTTACGTCCGCTGCGACGACGGGCAGTGGCGCATCGCGCACACCGGATACGAGCGCACCTATGAGGTGGTGCTGTCCCTGTCGGATCTGCCCAGCCTGCGCCTGACCTCGAGCCGCTGGGGGCTCATCGCTCGCGAACCCGCGGAATCGCCGCGCACCGAACCCAGCTCGGAGGGGACGGGCACGATCGGCTGACGGCACCGGCCGTGCTCACCGCGCCGAACGTGTCACTATCGCCGCCGCCGAATGCGTTGCGCGTCAGTGCAGCTGGTTCTGCGCGGTTTCCAAGCCCACGCGCAGCAGCAGTTCGACCGCGTCGGCGGTCTGCTCGACGATCACCGGAACCTCTTTGCGTTCCGGCGCGGAGAAGGGCTTGAGGACGTAGTCCGCGGGATCCTGGCGGCCCGGCGGGCGGCCGATGCCGAAGCGGACGCGCAGATAGTCCTTGGTGGTGAGGGCCTGTGAGATGGAGCGCAGCCCATTGTGCCCGCCCTCGCCGCCGCCGCGCTTGAGGCGGATGGCGCCGAAGGGGAGGTCGAGCTCGTCGTGGACGACGATCACCTCGGTGGCGGGCACGGAGAAGAATTTGGCCAGCGCCGCGACGGGCCGCCCGGACAGGTTCATGTAGGTGCGCGGCTTGGCCAGCAGCACCTTGCGCCCGTCCAGGCGGGCCTCGAGCAGATCCGCGCCGGACTTCTTGTGCACGGTGAAGCGGCCGCCGACACGCTCCGCGAGCACATCGGCGACCAGGAAACCGACATTGTGCCGGGTGCGCTCGTATTCGGATCCGGGATTGCCCAGACCGACCACCAGCGCGGGCCCGGCCATTGCCTCGGTCATCGAGAACCGTTGTGGGAGTAGGGAGTTACTCCGCGGCTTCCTCGGAAGCGGCGGCCTCGGCCTCTTCCTCGGCGGCGGCGGCCGGGGCGGCGATGATGTTGACGATCAGGGCCTCGGCGTCACCGGCCAGGGTGACACCCTTCGGCAGCTCGATCTGGCCGGCGGTGATCTGGGTGCCGGCCTCGGCGCCCTCGATCGAGACCTCGATGGACTCGGGGATGTTCAGGGCCTCGGCCTCGATGGACAGGGTGGTGGCGTCCTGGGTGACCAGGGTGCCGGCGGCGGCATCGCCGACCAGGGCGACGAGCACGTCGGCGGTGACCTTCTCGCCGCGGCGCACGATCAGCAGGTCGGCGTGCTCGATGTAGCGGCGGATCGGGTGGACGACGACCGACTTGGTCAGCGCCAGCTGCTTCTTGCCGTTGATGTCGAGGTTCAGGACGGCGTTGGTGCCGTGCTCACGCAGGATGGCGGCGAACGCCTGGGCGTTCACCGACAGGTGCTGCGGCTCCTCGTTGTGGCCGTAGAGCACGGCCGGGACATTGCCGTCGCGGCGGGTACGGCGGGCGGCACCCTTGCCGAACTCGGTGCGTACGGTGGCTTCGAGAAGGTTGGCGTCGGACATGACTGTCTACTCCCTACGGCTCGTCCGGCTGTAATGTCAGCGTGTCGCCAGGCGACGGGGCCGCCCTGGCTGAGGTTGGTCTGCTCGTCGGCGAAGACCAACATGGACGGCCGTATAGGCCGAGCCGCGTCGATCACGGTGGGCAGTTGGGTGCCACACCCTCGCCGAGACAACCTGAAGACTCTAACACGCGGCCGGAACGGCTCTGCCGCACCCCCTCGGCGACCGGGTGCGGGGCGTGCGTTCCCAGGAATTGCACAGGAATGTTTTCACTCTTGTTTCCCGCAATCTGACACACTACTATTTCGCATCACTCCGCCTCGCGGGGAATGCTTTGCGCCATAGGGAAATGCGCTCCCATTTCCGGCGCCGGGCAATTCGAACGACACGCTCAGTAGCGTGTCTTCCGAGTAAGGATCAGTTTGATGAAGAACATCCGCCGGTTCGGTCTGAGTGCCGTGGGCATCGCCGCCGTCTCCGCCACCGTCGCCCTCACCGCCCCGGTCGCCGCGGCCGATTCGAATGCCAACTGCCCCCCGTCCACCCCGGGCGGAACCAGCACCGGCAGCAGCTCGACCAGCCTGGGCCCGCTCGTCAACAACATTCTGAGCAGCCTGGGCGCCCACGGCACTTCGACGGCCAGCGGCACCGCTACCTCGGTCGGCTGACGTTCCGGCTGACGGCCGGTTGCACGGAACCCGCGCGGGGGTCCGAGCAACCGGCCGTTCTGTTTACCGGGCGGTCTCGATATACCCGGCCCTGTCGATTACGCGGCGTCTGCGGCCTTGAACGTGGCCGCGTAGCAATTGACGTACGGGCGGCCGGAGCGGCGCACGATATCCGCCATCAGGTCGTCGGTGGCCTGGCGCACGGCCGGCGGATCGGCGGGCGGGATATAGCGCGGGTGACCGAAGGAGATGCCCACCTTCGCCGGACGCAGGAAACGCCGATTGCGCGGATTGACCCGATCGGTGCCGGACAGCACGACCGGGATGACGGGAGCGCCCGTCTCCATGGCCACCCGGACCGCGCCGGTGCGTCCGCGGTAGACGCGGCCGTCGGGTGAGCGGGTCCCCTCCGGGTGAATGCCCCAGATGCCGCCCGACCTGAGAATGCGGACCGCGGCGGCCAGTGAATCCGATCCCGCGGTGCCGCCGCTGCGATCCACCGGCACTTGGCCGGTGGCGTTCATGACGAAGCGTTTGATGCAGCCGCGGAAGCCGCTCCCGGTGAAGTACTCCTGCTTGGCGATGAAGGTGACCCTGCGGCGCAGCGCCAGGCACAGGTAGAACGAGTCCACCACGGCCAGATGGTTCGCCGCGATGATCACCGGGCCGTCCTTCGGGACATGGTGCAGCCCTTCGATCTTCGGTCGCCCGAGGAGTCGCAGCACCGGCCCCACCAATACCTGCTTCAGTAGCCAGTACCACATGGAATGCCTCCCGAATCGTGGCCGTAGACAATGTCTACTCACTGTTCCTACCGGACCGGAGTAGACACTGTCTACCCTTATCGGGAGAATGTGACGCATGACTGCACTCGAGCCGCTGCGGGAACGCCTGGTGACCGCGGGTGTCGCCCTGCTCGAGGAGGTCGGCTCCGGCGAGCTCGGCCTCCGCGCCATCGCCCGCGAGGCAGGGGTCTCGCACGGCGCCCCCCGGCGATACTTCCCCACCCACAGTGCCCTGCTGGCTGCCATCGCCGCGCGTGGCTACACCGACCTGCGGACCGAAATCGATGCGGTGCAGGGTGATACGGCGCCGGCGCGAGTGCGGCGCACCTGCCTGGCCTACATCGGTTTCGCGGCCGCGAGGCCGGAGATGTTCACCCTCATGTTCCGCCACGACCTGCTGGAGGGCGCGGGCGAGAACCTGCGGGTGAACACGACACTGCCCATGTTCGCCAGCTGGCGGGCGCTGGTCGCCGAGTGCGTGCGCGACGGCGCGGACGAGCGGGCCCTGAGCCTGTGGACCCAGCTGCACGGTATCGCGGTGGTGGTCGCGAATCGCAGTATCGAGGCGATCGCGCCGGGGACCGATATCGAAGCGCTGGTCGCGCAGGCCGTCGCCCGGCACCTCGCCGGGCAGATCGGCGAATAGCGTGCCGGACCGGACGGCGCTGGACCGGCCGGTCGGGCAGAGGGGCCGGTCACGTACCCTGGGGCGGTTGCCTCGTCTGCACAAAAAGGAGTCTTCCGTGAGTTCCCCGACTGCCCCCTCAGCTACCGCCGGTCGGCTGGCCGACGAGGCGGCGCGGCGGCGCACCTTCGCGGTGATCTCCCACCCGGACGCGGGTAAATCGACGCTCACCGAGGCGCTGGCGCTGCACGCCAAGATGATCTCCGAGGCGGGCGCGATCCACGGCAAGGCCGGTCGCCGGTCCACCGTCTCCGACTGGATGGAGATGGAGAAGGCGCGCGGTATCTCCGTCAGCTCCACGGCCCTGCAGTTCGAGTACGGCGACTGCGTCATCAACCTGGTGGACACCCCCGGCCACTCCGACTTCTCGGAGGACACCTACCGCGTGCTCACCGCGGTGGACGCTGCGGTCATGCTCATCGATGCCGCCAAGGGCCTGGAACCGCAGACGCTCAAGCTCTTTCAGGTCGCGCGCGATCGCGGCATCCCGGTCATCACCGTCATCAACAAGTGGGACCGCCCGGGCCAGGCGCCGCTGGAACTGCTGGACGAGATCGTGGAGCGCATCGGTCTGACCCCCACCCCGCTGTTCCTCCCGGTCGGCATCGCCGGCGACTTCCGCGGCCTGCTGCGCCGCGGCGAGGAGGGCACGCCCACCGAGTACATCCACTTCACCCGCACCGCGGGCGGCGCGACCATCGCCCCCGAGGAGCACTTCACGCCCGAGCAGGCCGCCGAGCGCGAGGGCGATGTGTGGGCCACCGCCGCCGAGGAGAGCGAACTGCTCTCGGCCGCGGGGCAGGACCACGATCAGGAACTGTTCCTGGCCGGGCACACCTCGCCGGTCATCTATGCCTCCGCCATGCTGAACTTCGGTGTGCGCCAGCTGCTCGACACGCTCGTCGAGCTCGCGCCGCCGCCGCGCGGCCGCAAGGACATCAAGGGCAATCCGCGCGATACCACCGCGCCGTTCAGCGCTGTCATCTTCAAGGTGCAGGCGGGCATGGACACCGCGCACCGCGACCGGCTGGCGTTCATGCGCATCGTCTCCGGTGAGTTCGAGCGCGGCATGGTGGTGACCCACGCGCAGACCGGGCGGCCCTTCGCCACCAAGTACGCGCTGACGGTGTTCGGCCGCGAGCGCACCACCGTCGACACCGCCTACCCGGGTGACGTGGTCGGTCTGGTCAACGCCACCGCGCTGGCTCCCGGGCATACCCTGTTCGTGGACAAGAAGGTGGAGTTCCCGCCGATCCCGTCCTTCGCGCCGGAGCACTTCGCGACCTTGCGGGCCCAGACCGCGGGCAAGTACAAGCAGTTCCGCAAGGCTATCGACCAGCTCGACTCGGAGGGCGTGGTGCAGGTGCTGCGCAATGACGCCCGCGGTGACCAGTCGCCGGTACTGGCCGCGGTCGGTCCCATGCAGTTCGAAGTCGTCACGGCCCGAATGCAATCCGAGTTCAATGTCGAGACCCAGCTCGATCACCTGCCGTACCAGCTGGCCCGGCGCACCGACGCGGAATCGGCGGAGGAACTGAACCGTCAGCGCGGTGTCGAGGTCTTCACCCGCACCGACGGCGCGCTGCTCGCGTTGTTCAGCGACAAGTGGCGGTTGCAGTACATCACCAAGGAGATGCCGAAGCTGACCCTCGAACTCCTGGTCGCCGGAACCGAATAGCCGGTGCCGCGACCCACCCCGGGTCGGTTCAGCCGAGGTGGGTGGCGGTGGCCGAGCGCCGGAGCTTGCCGGAGGAGGTCTTGGGCAACGCGCCCGGGCCGAGAACGGTCACGCTGCGGGGCCGGACCCCAACCTCGGAGAAGACCGCGTGCACGATGTCGTGCTCGATGCGGTGTACCTCCTCGGGATTCTGGTGATCGTTGGATTCGACTACGACGGCGAAGCTTTCGCGTTTCTGTCCGGCGTCGAGGCGCACGGCCACCGCATTGCCGGGTCGAACTCCCTTGACGCGCAGGGCCGCTCGCTCGACGTCGGTGGGGAAGATGTTGCGGCCCGCCATGATGATGACGTCCTTGATGCGGCCGCACACCACCACCAGTCCGTCGTCGGTGAAGTAGCCGAGGTCGCCGGTGTCGAGCCAGCCCTCGGGATCCTGCGCGGCGCGGAAGCCGTCCACCGTGAGGTATCCGGATGTGACCGCGGGGCCGCGTAATTCGATGACGCCGACGCTGCGCACCGGGAGGGGCCGGCGCTCGGCGTCCACGATCCGGCCCTCGAGGTTGTCGACCAGGTAGCCGAGGGTCGGCAGGCGGCGCACCCCGCCGTGATGGTGTTCCGGATCGCGGATGGGGACGGCCTTGCCGAGGGCCTCCAGCAGGTCGGCGTCGACGACGTCGAGGACCTGGCCGAGGCCCGGATCGGGGATGGAGACCGCCAGGGTGGTCTCGGCCATGCCGTAGACGGGGGTGAGGGCCATGGGGTTGAGGCCGAAGCGTTTTCCGGCCTCGGCGAGGGCGTCCATGGTGTCGGCCTCGACGGGTTCCGCGCCGTTCCACATGTAACGGACGCTGCTCAGATCGACCGCACCGTCGGCCGCGTTCCGCAGTCGGCGGGCCAGCAGCGAATACGCGAAATTCGGTGCGGCGGTGACGGTTCCGCGATATTTCGAGATCAACTCGGCCCACAGGATGGGGCGGGTCAGGAAGTCCAGCGGGGTCACGCACACCACTTCGGCGCCGAATTGCATGGGCACGCTGAGGAATCCGACCATGCCCATGTCGTGGAACAGCGGCAGCCAGCTGATCATCACGTCGTCGTCGAGCTGGAATTTCACCCGATCGAACATGGCGTGGGCGTTCACGAAGAAGTTGCCGTGCGTGATCTGCACCGCCTTGGGCGACCCGGTGGATCCGGATGTCAACTGCTGCAGGGCGATATCCTCCTCGCCGGTCGGCACCGGCTCGATCGGCTCGCCCGTGCGCATGGCGGCGATGGTCACCACCGCGATACCGCGTTCGCGCAGCAGCGGTTCCGCGATCTCGAACGGCGCGCCCAGAATGACGGCCCGCGCCTGGATCATGCCCAGCACGGTCTCGGTGTCGTGCGCCCACACCTGCAGATCGGTGCGCGGGGTCGGCTGGTGCAGCATGGTGATCGAGGCGCCGCGCATCCACACCGCCTGGCAGGCGGGCGCGATGTCCACCGGCATGCCGGCCAGCACGCCCACCGCGTCGCCCGGGCCGATCCCGGCGGCGGTCAGGCCGCCGGCCATCCGGCGGGCGATGTCATGGATCCGGCCCCAGTCGTCCCGCACCGGCGCATCCGGTTCACCGGTCACCAGCCCTCTCCGGGAAACGCGGGCGGTGGCATACATTTCGTCGGTGAATCGGCTCACGATCGACTCCTCAAACGCCGAACCAGCACCTCAAATGATCCCGCGCCCGGTGCGGGCTGTTAACCGTTTCGGAGTTTTGGGCGGCGGTCAGACGAAGGTCCTGACCGCCCCGACGAAGCGATCCAGGTCCTGGTAGTCGACGAAGCAGTGCGGGGAGGCACGGACCACCGAGTTCAGTTCTCTGGCGGTCATATCGAGCAGCGTGGAGCCGCGGTGGCTGACCGTCACCGTGATGGCCTCGGCGGCCAGCCGATCGCGCACCTGGACCGGTTCCAGGCCGTCGACGGTGAAGGACACGATGCCCGCGTGCTGGATGCCCCGGTCGCGTACGTCGACGCCGGGAATCTCCTGCAGGGCCTTGCGCAGGTACTCGGCGCGTTCGGCGATCGCCGCGTACACCTGCGCCGGACCCAGGTCGAGCAGGTAGCGCACGGCCGCGCCCAGCGCGAGGCGGCTCGCGACCGAGCATTCCCAGAATTCGAAGCGACCGGCGTCGGGGGAGAGCACGTAGTCGTCGGGGGCGATCCACTCGGCGCTGTGCAGGTCGAGCCGGCCGGGCTCGAGACTCAGCGCCAGGTCGGGCCGCACATACAGAAATCCGGTGCCACGCGGGCCGCGCAGCCACTTGCGGCCGGTGGCGGACAGCGCGTCCACGTCGAGTTCGGCGACATCGAGTGGCAGCTGACCGGCCGACTGGCACGCGTCCAGCAGCGCCAGCGCACCGACCCGGTGTGCGATGCGGGCGGCCTCGGCGACCGGGTTCACCAGGCCGCCATTGGTCGGAACATGTACCAGCGACACCAGTTTCACGCGCTCGTCGATCATGGCGTCCAGGGCGTCGAGGTCGAGCTGCCCGCTGCTGTCGCTGGGAATGGCCTCGACGACCGCGCCGGTCTGCCGGGCGCGCTGCAGGGCGGCGATGGCATTGCTGCCGTAGTCCACGCCGGAGATCAGGATGCGGTCGCCGGGGCTCAGCGGAACCGAGTAGAAGAAGTCGCTCCAGGAGCGGCTGGCGCTGTCGCTGAGGGCCAGCGCGGCCGGGTCGGCATTGATCAGTTCGGCAATGGCCGTCTTGACGCCGTGCAGGTCGTCGATGCGCTCGTTGGCGGCGCGGTAGCCACCGATCTCGGCCTCGCGGCGCAGGTGGTCGATGGCGGTGTCGACGACGATCCGCGGGGGGAGCGAGGACCCGGCGCTGTCGAGAAAGACCTGATTCCGGCACCCCGGCGTGTCGGCGCGCAGACGGGCGATGTCCAGTGTGGCGTTGTCTCTCACACGTTCGACCCTATCCACCGCGTCAGCGGGCCGTGGTGAGCCGAGGCCCCGGATCCATGCCCGCCATCCGCTGGAACGGGCCGCGGATGCGCATCGTGAGCTGGAGGAACGCCGCGATGCCGGGGCCATCGTGCTCTCGGTGCGGCCCTGATTGGCAGGTTGGGGAATCGGCTGTTCCTCTGCAGGCGTTCTCCATTTCGTCAGATTTCTTGTCACCGTCGCTCGCTACTCTTGTTTGGGTCGCCGTGCGATCCCCAGCGGCGACCGCATCAGACGGAGGTTGGCAATGGCTGTCACGGCGTCACCGACCGATGTGCTGCACAGTGGCCTGGCCGAATCGGAGCCGGGCGGCGAATTCACGTCACGCGCCGCCGCCGAGGCTTACGTCGGAAAAGTCTGTTTCAAACAAGGCCCACCGCTGCTCATCGGCGCCGAACTGGAGTGGCTCACCGCGCAAGGTGAACTTTCGGCGACCAACTCGCGTCCGGACCCGAGGGTCCTCGCGGACGCTCTCGGACCGTATGCGCCACGGTCCATTTCCCCCGATTCCCCGGCCGTTCCGTTGCCGGGAGGCAGCCGGGTCACCCTCGAACCCGGCGGTCAGATCGAACTGTCCAGTGCCCCGTTCGGCACCGCCGCCGAACTGTGCGAGCGCTTGCGGGCAGACTCGATACGCCTGCGGGAGCTGCTCGAATCCCGCGAAATCCGAACTATTTCCGCCGCCGCCGATGCCACTCGGCGGCCGCTTCGTGTGCTGCAGCTGCCGCGCTATCGGGCCATGGAGCGGTCCTTCGCCGGCATCGGCCCATTCGGCGCGCTCATGATGTGCAATACCGCCGCCACCCAGGTGAGCGTCGACGCGGGCGCGAATCCTGCCGAGATCGCCGCCCGCTGGCAGGTCCTGTACGCCGTGGGTCCGGCCCTGCTGGCCGCTTTCGCCTGCTCACCGGGGCTGCACACCGCCCCGCCCGGTGACTGGGCCTCGCAGCGCATGCGGGCCTGGCAGCGGCTCGATCAGCTCCGCACCCGGCCGCCCGTGCACGACTGGGCCGACCCGATCACCGGGTACGCGCGCTGGGCGCTGGACGTGCCGCTGCTGTGCGTGCGGTCGCTGGACCCGCAGGCCGGTGACTGGTCGGCCCCGCCGGGGGCCACCTTCGCCGACTGGCTGTGCGGGGCGCTCGACGAGGAGATCGGCCGCCGCCCGGACCGGGGGGATCTGGACTACCACCTCACTACCCTCTTCCCGCCGGTCCGTGCGGCCGGGCACCTCGAGGTCCGCTACCTCGACACGCAGCCGGGCGACGGGTGGTCGGTGCCGGTGCATGCCATCGACGCGCTGCTGTCCGATCCCGGAACCATCACGGAGGCAACGGCTCTGGCCGCCTCCACCGCGGATCTCTGGTCCGAATCCGCCCGCCGCGGGCTGGCCGACGCGGAGCTGCGGGCAGCCGCGGTCGCCCTGCTCGACCTGGCCACCGCGCATGCCGCCACTCCCGAGGCGGCCAAGGATTTGGCTGCCGCGGCCGACCGATGTCGCAGCGGCCGCACCCCGACAGAATCGGAAGTTCTCTCATGACTGTTCAGCATCTGCCGGGTTCGGATCGGGCGGAGACCGAGGCGTTGCGCGGACGGATCGCGGACGCGCTGGAACGGGCACGCCGGCGGACCATCGGACTGACCGAGTGCGTCGACGAGGCCGAACTGGTCGCGCAGCACTCGCGGCTGATGAGCCCGCTGGTCTGGGATCTCGCGCACATCGGCAACCAGGAGGAACTCTGGCTGGTGCGCGATGTGGGCGGGCGGGAACCCGTGCGGCAGGACATCGATCACCTCTACGACGCTTTCCGGCACGCGCGGGCGGACCGGCCCGCGCTGCCGCTGCTGGATCCGGCGCAGGCCCGCGACTATGTCGGCACCGTGCGGGACAAGGTGTGGGATGTGCTGGACCGCAGCCCCTTACGCGGCAATGACCTGGTCCACGACGGTTTCGCCTTCGGCATGATCGCTCAGCACGAGCAGCAGCACGACGAGACCATGCTCGCCACCCATCAGTTGCGGACCGGCGAAGCCGTGCTGTCCGCCCCGCCCACCCCCGCCGCGCGGGTGGCGGTCACCGGTGAAGTCGTCATTGCCGCAGGCGAATTCATCATGGGCACCGACTCCGATCCCTGGGCGCTGGACAACGAGCGGCCCGCGCACCCGGTGCACGTCGACGCCTTCGCCATCGACGCCGCGCCCATCACGAACGAGCAGTATCTGGCCTTCGTCGACGACGGCGGCTACGAGCGGCCCGAGCTGTGGTCCGAACGCGGCTGGGCGCACCGCGTGGAGGCGGGGCTGACCGCGCCCCAGTTCTGGGAGCAGGACGCCGGAGGGCGTTGGTGGCGTCGGGTTTTCGGCACCATGCAGCCGCTGCGCGCCCACCAGCCGGTGGTGCACGTCTGCTGGTTCGAGGCCGAGGCTTACGCGAACTGGGCTGGCAAGCGCCTGCCCACCGAGGCGGAATGGGAGAAGGCCGCCCGCTTCGATCCGGCCACCGGCCGCTCCCGCCGATACCCTTGGGGCGACATCGATCCCACCGATACCCTGGCGAATCTCGGCCAGCACCACCTGGAGCCGGCCGATGTCGGAGCCTACCCCGCGGGCGCGTCCCCGGCCGGTGTCCATCAGCTGATCGGCGACGTCTGGGAATGGACCGCTTCGGGTTTCGAGGCCTACCCGGGCTTCCGCGCCTTCCCGTACCGGGAATACTCCGAGGTCTTCTTCGGCGGCGACTACCGCGTCCTGCGTGGTGGTTCCTTCGGCGCGGACCAGGTCGCCTCCCGTGGCACCTTCCGCAACTGGGATCACCCGATCCGCCGCCAGATCTTCGCCGGCTTCCGCCTCGCCCGGGACTTGCGATCGGACGAGCGCTGATGTGCCGTCACCTCGCCTACCTGGGCCCACCCACCCCGGTAGGGGTGCTCCTGACCCGGGGCTCGAATTCCCTGCGTACCCAATCCTGGGCTCCGCGCGACATGCGCGGCGGGGGCACCATCAACGCCGACGGTTTCGGCGTCGCCTGGTGGCACCACCCCGATGCCGCCGCGCCCGACCACGGACCCGGCGTCGTCTGGCACGGCGGCACGGCGGCGGATATCCGGGCTGCGGCGGAATCCGTCGGCGCTCAGGCGGATCAGGCCGGATCCGTCGCCGCGGATGTGGATCCGGTGGTCAGCCGGTATCGCAATGCGGCACCGATCTGGACGGATCCGGCGGTCGACGAGGTGTTGCCGCAGATTCGGTCCGGAGCAGTACTGGCCGCGATCCGTTCCGCCACAGTGGGAATGCCGGTGGAGCGAGCAGCCTGCGCCCCGTTCACCCACGGCCGCTGGGCCTTCAGCCACAACGGCGCGATCCCCGACTGGCCGCGGGCGTTGAGTGCGGTTGCCGCCGAATTGGGTTCGCCACCGCTCCTGGAGGCCGAGTCCCTGACCGACTCCGCCGCCCTGTGGGTGATCCTGCGCGGACTGCTCGACGGTGGTGGCGACACCACTGTGGGCGTCGAGCATTCGGGCATCGGCGAATCGCGGAGTTTCGGCGCGACGGTGACGTCCCGGTCGTCGATCGGTGTCACCTCGGCTTCCGGTGCAGCGCCGAAGGTTCGGACCTGGGGGTCGGCCACGACCTCCGACGGCTCGGCCGGCGCGGCGCTCCACGGCGCGCGGACGAGAGATCCGGGGGAGGTATTGCGGCTGGTGATGGCGGCAGTGCTGGCGCGGTCGCCCCGCGCGCGGTTGAACTTGCTGATGGGGGATGGGGCGGGGATTTGGGGGACGACGTGGCATCACTCTTTGTCGGTGCTGGAGACCGACGGGTTCGTGTTGGTGGCCTCGGAACCGTTCGATGACGATCCGCGGTGGCGGCCGATTGCCGATCGGCAGTTGCTGAGCGTGCGGGACGGGCGGGTGTCGGTGGAACCACTGGATATCGAGATCGGAAAGGCTGGCTCATGACTGCGGCTACGCTGGAAATTCATCTGACCGACGAGGATTTGACGACCGCGCTGCGCGCGGACGTGCGACAGGGGCTGACCGCGGAACCGAAGTGGTTGCCGCCCAAGTGGTTCTACGACGCGCGCGGCAGCGAGCTGTTCGAGAAGATCACCGAGCTGCCCGAGTACTACCCGACCCGCACCGAGCGGGCCCTGCTGGAACGGGTGGTCGGCGAGATCGCGCGGACCGCGCAGGCCGAGGTGCTGGTCGAGCTCGGCGCGGGCTCGGCGGCCAAGACCCGGCTGCTGCTCAACGCGTTGCAGGCCGAGGGTCCGCTGAAGAGCTATGTGCCGCAGGATGTCTCGGTCTCGGCGCTGCGGATGGCGGCGGACGAGGTGGCCGCGGAGTTCCCCGGCCTGGGCGTGCACGGCGTGGTCAGCGATTTCACCGCCACCCTCGACAACCTGCCCGGCGGCGGCCGCCGTATGGTCGCCTTCCTGGGCGGCACCATCGGAAACCTGATCCCCGCAGAGCGCGCCGAATTCCTCGGCGGCATCCGGGATGTCCTGGAACCGGGCGAGCAGCTGCTGCTCGGCGCGGGCCTGGTCATCGACCCGGCGGTCCTGGTCCCCGCCTACGACGACGCCGCGGGTGTCACCGCGGAATTCAATCGCAATGTGCTGCATGTCCTGAACACCCGGCTGGGCGCGGACTTCGAACCGGAGAAGTTCAGGCACGTCGCGATCTGGGACGCCGAGCGGGAGTGGATCGAAATGCGCCTCGAAGCCACCGAGGCCATGGCCGTCCACATCCCGCAGCTCGACCTGACCGTCGATTTCGCGGCGGGCGAGCAGCTGCGCACCGAGATCTCCGCCAAGTTCCGCCGCGAGGTCCTCGAAAGCGAGCTGGACGCAGCCGGTTTCACCACCGAGCTGGTGTGGACCGATCCCGCCGAGCGGTTCGCCCTGGTGCTCGCCGAGCGCAGGTAGGTATGCGGGCGGTGGCGGCTACTTCTGCGCCGTCACCGCCGCCAGCCACTCGATGAGTGGCCGCATCTCCTCCCACGCCGCCCGGACCTCCCGGGCGGCGCGCGGGGTGCTCAGCCACTTGGGTGCGCCGAAATCCCTTCCGGCGGTGAGGGATTTGTGCCGCAGCAGCTCGATGCGCGGGTGATCGATGTCGTAGCCCTTGGGTTTGGTCGCCAGCTTGTCCCCGCCGATCTGGTATCCGGCCGAGACGAGCCGTGCGATCAGCCCTTCCAGCTCCGTCCCGCGCACCTCGTCGTCGATGGCGGCCCGCAACGCGGCCAGCTGGGCGCTCTCGGCGGCGTACATGCCGCCGCCTACCCGCAGTCCGGCAGCGCTGATCTGGACGTACCAGCCGGAGTACTGCGCGCTGTACACCACCGCGCCCTGATGGTTCTTGTAGGGCGACTTGTCCTTGGCGAAGCGCACATCCCGGTACGGCCGGAAGATCTTGGCCTCGCCGAAGTCCGGTTCCAGCTCGGCGACAAGCGCTTTCATCGGATCCCGGACGGACTCCTCCCATACCTGCTTGTGGGCGTTCCAGAAGGTCTTGCTGTTGTCGGCTTCCAGATCCTCGTAGAAGTCGAGTCCGGCGAGCGGGAATCCGGTGAATGCGGTCATGTCAATCAGTGTTCGGCATGACCCCGGAGCCGTAGATCGCGACCCCGATGATGATGCCCAGCACCAGCGCCACCCCGGAGGCGACCGCGGCCCACTTGCCCAGCGGCTCGCCCTTGCTGTGCCCGATCACGCCGAGCACGATGCCCGCGATGCCGAACAGCGGTGGGCAGAAGATGAGCGCGATGACCGCACAGACGAATCCGATGATCGAGAAGGTCTGCGGCCCGCTGCGCGGCGGCGGCGCACCGAAATTCGCGCCACCGGGATACGGCTGGTACGGCTGACCGTGGGGCTGCTGCTGACCGTAGGGCTCCTGACCGGGTCCGAACTGCTGCGGGTACGGCGGCTGCGCACCTTGGGGGTAAGAAGGCTGCGACCCCTGAGGGTAGGGAGCGTTCGGGTAGGGCGGAAAGCCGCCGCCCGGGTAGGCGGCCGGTGGCTGATCGCCCTGTGGCGGGTATCCGTACATCCCGCCCGCCGGGTACTGCTGCTGGGCCGGTGGAGGCTCGGACTGCGCGGCCGGATCGGACTGAGTGGGGTCGGGCTGACCGGGAGGCGGGGGAGTGCCCGGGATGTACCGGAAGGTGATGTCGTCCTGCGGCGGTTCGTCGCTGGGCCGAGCGCCCGAGGCGTCCTTCGGCGTGTCCGCCGCTGGCGTGTCGGATTCCTTCTTGAACATGTCGGCCGGTCCGGTGCCGGATTCGTCGGACGGCTTGCCGGGCTCGTGCGGCGGCGTGCTCATCGCGCCCTCCTCGATCGTGGTGTGCGTCTTCAGGGATATCTCTCTGCGGGACGTGCTACGCAACAGTCCTAATCGCCGAGTTCCTCCACGATGTCCATGGCTGCGACCTCCGCGGGCCGGTCGTCCTCGGCCACGAACTCCTCGCGCTGCCGCCGGCGGCTCCACTCCTGGTCGAGTTCGGCTCCGATGCCGAGCCTGCCGGTGTCGGCGCTCTCGCGGTCGCGGATGACGAGGTCCTCGGGCGGATCGGTGATGAACCGCGTGTACTCGCGGATCTCGTCCTCCTGATCGTCGTCGCCCAGGTCGTAGTCGAGGTTGTCGACATCGCTGTCGAAGACCTGATCGGTGTCGAAGATCTCGTCCATCAGGCGGGCATCGTCCTCGTCGGGCCGGCCGGCCATTCGGCACCACCTCTCCGCGCAGTCAGCGCACCAGTAGCAACCCCTGAGTTCGATCCAACGCTACCGCTTACCTTCAGAAACGGACATCCATTGCCATCCCCATTTCGCACAGAAGCGCCCCTCCCGGAAGTGGGAGGGGCGCTCGTTGAAACGATTGTGATGGCCGCCCCGGTGGGTTCGGGGCAGAGCCCCGGTTGCCGTGGGGGTTCAGGGGCGGAGCCCCTGAGAGCCTACGAGAGTCCCGGTTATGCGTTCCCGTTGAAAAGGCCGGTGACGGAACCGTTTTCGAAGACCTCGCGGATGGTCTGCGCCAGCAGCGGGGCGATCGACAGCACGGTCAGCGTCGGGAACTTCTTGGCCTCGTCGATCGGCAGGGTGTTGGTCACCACGACCTCCTTGGCCCCGCAGCTGGCGAGACGCTCGGCGGCCGGGTCCGACAGGATGCCGTGGGTGGCGGCGATGACCACGTCGCCCGCGCCGGCCTGCTCGAGCACCTTGACCGCGCCGGCGATGGTGCCACCGGTGTCGATCATGTCGTCGATCAGGATGCAGGTGCGGCCCTCGACCTCACCGACCACGCGGTTGGAGACGGTCTGGTTGGGGACCAGCGGGTCGCGGGTCTTGTGGATGAATGCCATCGGCGCGTCCGCCAGCGAGTTGGCCCACTTCTCGGCGACCTTCACGCGGCCGGCGTCGGGGGAGACGACCGTGATGTTGGACAGGTCGTAGTTGTTGCGGATGTGCTCGGCCAGCTGCACCTGTGCGTGCATGTGATCGACCGGGCCGTCGAAGAAGCCCTGGATCTGATCGGTGTGCAGGTCGATGGTGATGATGCGGTCCGCGCCCGCGGTCTTGAGCAGGTCCGCGATCAGGCGGGCCGAGATGGGCTCGCGGCCGCGGTGCTTCTTGTCCTGACGGGCGTAGGGGTAGAACGGCAGCACCGAGGTGATGCGCTTGGCCGAACCGCGCTTGAGCGCGTCGATCATGATCAGGTGCTCCATGACCCACTGGTTCAGCGGGGCCGGGAAGCTCTGCAGCACGAAAGCGTCGGAGCCGCGGACCGATTCCTCGAACCGGACGAAGGTCTCACCGTTTGCGAAGTCGCGCGCGGTCTGGGGAGTGACGTGAACGTTGAGTTCCTTGGCCACCGCCTCGGCGAGCTCAGGATGAGCGCGCCCCGAGAACAGCATCAGATTCTTCTGGTTATCGGTAGAGAACGCGGTCACTGACGTTCGCCATCCTTTTGCTCGTTGGATATCTCGGTGGTTCCCGGCGGATCCGGGAGAGCCGCGAGCGCCGCTTCGGCCGCGCGGGCTGCATCGGTGCCGGGGCGATTGCGCTGCACCCAGCCTTCAATGTTGCGTTGTGCTCCACCCGACACCGCGAGCGCTCCCGGGGGAACGCTTCTGCGCAGTACAGTACCCGCCGCCGAATACGCGCCGTCACCCACGGTGACCGGCGCGACGAACATGGTGTCGCTGCCCGTGCGCACGTGCGAGCCGACCGTGGTGTGGTGCTTCTTGACCCCGTCGTAATTGACGAAAACGCTGGACGCGCCGATATTGCTGTATTCGCCGATGGTGGCGTCGCCGACATAGGTGAGGTGCGGGACCTTGGAGTGCGCGCCGATGGTGGCGTTCTTGGTCTCGACGAAGCCGCCGATCTTGCCCTCCGCGCCGAGCGAGGTGCCGGGCCGCAGATAGGCGAAGGGGCCGACGCTCGCGCCCGGGCCGATGCTCGACTTCTCGCCGTGCGTGCGCACCACCTTGGCGGCGTCGCCGACGGTCACGTCGGTGAGCGTACAGTCCGGTCCGATCTCGGCGTCCTCGCCGATCACGGTGTCGCCCAACAGTTGTACGCCCGGCCGGATGACGGCGTCGCGGCCGATCACCACATTGCTGTCGATCCAGGTGCTGCCCGGATCGATGATGGTGACCCCGGCGCGCATGTGCCGTTCCAGGATGTAGCGGTTGAGGGTGCGGGCCGCGCCGGCCAGCTGGACCCGATCGTTCACGCCGGTGACCTTGGCGGAATCGATGAGCCGCGCGCCGTGCACCGGATGTCCGGCCTCACGGGCCAGCTTGAGCACGTCGGTGAGGTACAGCTCATGCCGGGCGTTGGCGGTATCGATGCGCGAGATCATGATTCGCAGCACGGCCGCGTCGAAGACGTAGACCCCGGAGTTGACCTCGGTGATGGCCGCCTGCGCCGGGCTGGCGTCGGCGTGCTCGACGATCTCCAGCACGTGACCCTGGGCGTCGCGCACGATGCGGCCGTAACCGTTGGGGTCCTCGGGCTCGAAAGTCAGTACGGTGACTGCGGATCCGTCGGAGTAGCTGCGGTGCTCGTCGAGCAGCGCGTGCAGGGTGTGCCCGTCCAGCAGTGGCACGTCGGCGTAGGTGACAAGGACGTCGCCGTCGAAGTTCTCCGGCAGCGAGGCGAGCGCGCACTGCACGGCGTGCCCGGTACCGCGCTGTTCCTCCTGCACCGCCAGGGTGATCTGGCGGCCCAGTTCGGCTCCCACCTTGCCGACCGCGTCGCCGACCTGGTCGCGATCGTGACCGATCACGGTGATGAGCGCCGTCGGGTCGATCTCGTGCGCGGCATGCAGCGCGTGCGCGAGCATGCTCCGACCGGCGAGCGGGTGCAACACCTTGGGTGTCTTGGACCGCATTCGGGTTCCGGCTCCGGCGGCGAGAACGACGACGGCGGTCTGCTGTGGCATGGATCTCCCTCGGCTGCCGGTCATCGTGTGCTGAGTCAGGTTGTGCTGGGCCACAGTGGGTCAGCACCCACAGCGTGGTCAGCGATTCTGCGCGGGCCCACCATATCGACCCTGCTCGTGAGCTCCGCCGCCAGGACTCGAACCTGGACAAACTGAACCAAAATCAGTTGTGCTGCCATTACACCACGGCGGATTGGCGCGTCATGCGGGTCTGATCCTCGCATGAAGTACGCCTCTACGTCGAACTGTGCTCCCCCGCCTCTCCGTGTTTCTTGCCGACGAGTCACGTGCGGGGCCGGTTCGCGTCGCGGACCGGCGGTTACGACGCAACGGACTCACCGCGTACCCCGGGAGTTGCCCCGATCGAGACAAATCAGTTGTTACGTTGGCGAATACGGACGGCGAGTGCCCCCTGGCCGCATTCTCCTGGAGAGTCTGGAACAGTTATGAGCGGTCTGACGGCGGAGTAGGGAGGCGGTAGCGATGACGGGCGGTGAGGGCAATCGGCCCGCGCGGGCGCGCATGACCGGCACTCAGCGCCGCCAGCAGCTCATCGAGATCGGCCGGGCGCTGTTCGCGGAGCGGGGGTACGACGCCACCTCGATCGAGGAGATCGCGGCGCGGGCCCAGGTGTCGAAACCGGTGGTGTACGAGCACTTCGGCGGCAAGGAGGGGCTCTACGCCGTGGTGGTCGACCGGGAGATGTCGACGCTGCTGGAGATGATTACCTCCTCGCTCACCCAGAATCGTTCGCGGGTGCGGCTGGAGCAGGTGGCGCTGGCGTTGCTCACCTATATGGAGGAGCGCACCGACGGTTTCCGGATCCTCATGCGGGATCAGCCGGTGTCGGCCGCGGAGGGCACCTACTCGAGTCTGCTGAACGAGGCCGTGAATCAGGTGGCGCACATTCTGGCCGGGGATTTCGAGCGGCGCGGGCTGGATCCGACGCTGGCGACGCTGTACGGGCAGGCCCTGGTGGGAATGGTTGCGACGGCGGCGACCTGGTGGCTGGACGAGCGCCAGCCATCCAAGGAAGTGGTGGCCGCGCACCTGGTGAACCTGTGCTGGAACGGCCTCACTCATTTGGAGGCGGAACCCCAGCTGGCGTCGGAATGGCCGAGCGGCAAGGGGTTATAGAACCCGGCGGTTTGAATTCAGGTCTGATATGTCTGTCCTAGCGGGGCAGAACTGGACAGTTAACCAGCGAATTGCGAAGGAGGACGGGTCGAATGCTCGAATCGACTGGCAGCACGCAGCCGGGTGGTACGGTTCACCCATCCTTCGAGTGCTGTTCGAACTGTGATGTCGGTCAACTTCGGGATATCGGTCTACTTCAGGATGGCTGGTTTGATGACAGGCGGCTCTGATGGCTAGGCAGGCGCGTGCGGAGATCACTCGCGATTCCGTGCTCGCGGGCGCGGCCGATGTCTTTCTGCGACTGGGCTACGCGAACGCGTCCCTGTCCGAGATCATCGCGCAGTCGAATGTGACCAAGGGCGCGTTGTACTTTCACTTCGGATCCAAGGAAGAACTGGCGCGCGCGGTCGTCGATCAGGGCAACGAGCGACTGGTCAGCGCATGCCAGGGATTCTTCGATCCGCGGGTGCCGGCGCTGGAGGCGTGCATCGGGATCACCTATGTGGTCGCCGACCTCACCATGAACGATCCGATGGTGGGCGCGATGCTCAAACTGACCCACCAGATCGGCGACTACCGCGGCGCGACCGGCGACAATATCGCCAAGACCTGGGGTGAGACGCACCGTTTGCTCGCCGAACGCGCGATCACCCAGGGGGATCTCAAACCCGACCTGGATCCCGACACCATCGGCATGCTGCTGCAGGAGATAACCAGCGGCGTCCATATCGTCGCGGTCAGCACCGAGTCCATCGATCAGATGGCGACTCGTATGGAGCGGGCCTGGTACTTCCTGCTGCCGAGCATCGTGCCCGAGGAGAAGGTCGCCTACTTCCGCGAATTCGCGGCTCGGCGCCTGCGCCGCTACGTGCAGTGAGACCGAGCACGGTGCAGTCAGACTCTGCACGGTGCAGTGTGGTGAGCACCGTGCGGTGCGTGTGAGCACATAGCGGGCAGTGTTGCGGTGCTGCGGGTTTCGCGAATCGGCTACTAGAGCCCCGCCTGCCACTTGGTGAGCGCCTTGGTGAACAGGCGGTTGGCCTCGTCGGCGTGGTAGTCGTTGACGTTGGCGTTGTAGTCGAAGTACCAGATCTTCCCGCCCGACCGGCAGACATAGTGCAGGCCGCGGGCCTGGCCGCCGCCGGCCGCCGTGGCGTCCATCTGGTAGCCGATGATCTCGTCGCCCACCGCCGGAATGTTCGAGATCTTCGTGTACACGATCTGCATGCCGTCGTAGATCACTGTCGGGCAGTTGTCGGAGGCGTCCTTCTCCTCGTCGAATTCGCTCTTGATCTCGGCGGGGGTGCGGAACGCGACCGTCGTCGTCACCGACGCCCCGCCGTAGCCGCCCTTCTGGCCGAAGGCGGAGGTGGCCTTCGCCGCCGGTTTGGTCGCGGGCGGGGCGGCCTCCTTCTTCAGCTTCGCGGTGCAGTCCGGAGTCTCACCCGAGACCCTGGCCTCATCGGTGCCGTCGTTGGTCTGCTGTTCCTTCTTGGTGTCCTCGGTCCACCCGACCGGCAGGTCGTCGACGGCCAGCACCATCGCCGCCGGATCGCTCGTGCCCGCTCCAGTTTTCGTGGTGGCGGCCGCGCTCGACGTCTCCGGGGACTGGGCCTGCGTGCCGCCCGAATCATCCGACCGCGTCGCCACCACGGCGATCACCGCACTCACGACCAGCACCGCGACTCCGGCCAGCGCCACCAGGATCATCCGATTCCTGTTGCGTCCCACCGGTTGTGTGACCACTGGCGCTTGTGCGCCGAACTGACCCGGTGCGGCGAAGGGCTGCTGCTGCGCGAATTGTCCTTGCGGCATACCGAACTGGCCCTGCGGGGCACCGAACTGTGCCTGCGGAGAACCGAACTGCGGATCGAAGCCCGGTCCCTGCGGCGAACCGAACCCTGGTGGCGGGAACCCCGGCTGCGGAACATCGTGACCCGGCCCCGGGGCGAAGTTCTGGGGCTGTCCGAGCTGCTGCTGTGGTTGCCCGAATTGCTGCTGCGATGGGAACTGGCGCTGTGGCGGAAACTGCGTCTGAGCGGGTTGCCCGTGCCACTGCTGGGTGGGTGCCCACTGGCTGTCCGACTGCGATGGATTGCTGTGGTGATCCGGTTGCCCGCCGGAGGGTGACGCGGGTGGCGGTGTGGTCATGCTGTCCCCTGGACCCGGGCGTTCTGGTCGCAGCGGGTCGAGCCCCGGACTTCCTCCCCGCGGGGACCATTGTTATCACAGGGCCCCGACGCCGGTAGGTCGGCGAAATCGGCGGCAGCGCCCGGGACGGGCTACTCGCCCTCGAGTTTTCGCCGGCCGCCCGCGCGGTTGTTGGCGATGATCTGCCGGAACATGGCGAGAAGGGCTGGAGCATTGAGGGTTTCGCCCTCCGCCACGGCGATCATGCGGGCGGTCTTGTTGTCGTGACCACCGGTGATGATGCCCTCGGGATCGGGCACGATGGCCGCGTCGTAGAGGAAGACGTCGACGGCCTTCTTGGTGGCGAGCAGCGCGCAGATATTGCCGTCGAGCACGAAGTAGGGCCGGACCGTGCGTTTGATGGTCTCCTCGACCGCCGGGTCGGCCGCGTGCACGAGGTCGCGGACCTGGCAGCAGATGGCCTGTTGCCAGCCGGGCAGGGCGTCGATGTAGGCGTCCACCCGCGGATCGCTCGCATGGGACATTCCGCCATCCAAGCACGGCCGGGGCGCCCGGGGGCCGAGAAGCGTCTGCGTGGTGAAGCTGTCACAGCGGGTGACTAGACTCAGTTGGCTGTCTGAAACGCTGATCTGCGCCGAGGAGTCTGCCCCATGACCACCCAACGTCCACCTCTGGCGGGACTGGCTGCGGTGGCCGGTGCCGATGCCGCGCTGGAGCAGGTCGCGAGCCTGATCGGCCGGAAGTCGGCGATGCTGGTCGCGCCGTCGGCGGTGCGGCCGTTCGTGGCGTCGACGATTGCCGGGCACCGCCCGCTGCTGGTGGTGACGGCCACCGGGCGGGAGGCCGACGATCTGGCCGTCGAGCTGACGGAGATGCTGGGGGACACGGTCGCACTGTTCCCGTCCTGGGAGACGCTGCCGCACGAGCGGCTCTCGCCG
Source organism: Nocardia sp. NPDC051981 (assembly GCF_040680715.1). Taxonomy (NCBI): domain Bacteria; kingdom Bacillati; phylum Actinomycetota; class Actinomycetes; order Mycobacteriales; family Nocardiaceae; genus Nocardia; species Nocardia sp. NPDC051981. The sequence continues at coordinate 86,967 of NZ_JBFAXK010000028.1, forward strand.
GGCGCGGACACCGTGGGCCGGCGGCTGCAGGTGCTGCGCCGGCTGGCGCATCCGGAGGACCCGGGGTTCGCGGGTCCGCTGCGGGTGGTGGTCACCACGGTGCGCTCGCTCATGCAGCCGATGGCGGCGGGGCTCGGGGAGATCGAACCCATCGTGCTGCGCCGCGGCGCCGAGTTCGACTTCGACCAATTGCTCACGCGGCTGGTGGAATTCGCCTACGAGCGGGTCGACATGGTCGGCAAGCGCGGCGAGTTCGCGGTGCGCGGCGGTATTCTGGACGTCTTCCCGCCGACCGCGGATCATCCGGTGCGCGTGGAGTTCTGGGGCGACGAGGTCTCCGAGGTGCGCGCCTTCTCGGTGCAGGACCAGCGCTCGATCCACGAGGTGCCGATCGATCTGGTGGTCGCGCCGCCGTGCCGGGAACTGCTGCTCACCGACGCCCTGCGGGAACGCGCCGCCCAGGTGGCCGCCGAGAATCCGGCCGATGCCGCGCTGGTGGAGATGCTGGAGAAGATCTCCCAGGGCGTCCCGGTGGAGGGCATGGAGGCGCTGCTGCCGGTGCTGCAGCCCGGTGAGCTGCAACTGCTGGTGGACGCGCTGCCAGCGGAAACCCATGTGCTGCTGTGCGATCCGGAGAAGGTCCGCACCCGCGCCGCCGACCTGGTGCGCACCGGGCAGGAGTTCCTGGAGGCGTCGTGGACGGCGGCCTCCTTCGGCGGGGCCGCCCCGCTGGGCGCGCACGGGCTGGATCTGGCCGCCTCCGGCTACCGGGGGCTGGATGTGGTGCACGCCGATGCCGAGCGGCGCGGCCTGCCCTGGTGGACGCTGAGCCCGCTGGCCGCCGACGATCCGAAGGAGATCGCGCTGCCGGTGCTGGCCGCCGCCTCGGCGCGCGGTTCGGAGGAGCTGGTCGCCACCATCTTCGCCTCGCTGCGCGCGCATGTCGCGACCGGTGGTCGCGCGGTCATCGTGGTGGCCGGACACGGTACGGCGCAACGCATTCTGGAGCGGCTCGCCGATGCCGAGGTGCCCGCGGCGGCGCTGGAGGCCGGTGCCGAGCCGGTGCGCGGACTGGTCGGCGTGCTGTGCGGGTCGCTGCACGACGGCGTGGTGTTCGACGACGCCAAGCTGGTGGTGATCGCGGAATCCGACCTCACCGGCAACCGGGTCACCGCGCCCGGTGAGGGCAAGAAGCTGCCCGCGCGGCGGCGCAACCAGGTCGATCCGCTGGCGCTGACCGCCGGCGACATGGTGGTGCACGACCAGCACGGCATCGGCCGCTTCGTGGAGATGATCGAGCGGACCGTCGGCGGCGCGCGCCGCGAGTACCTGGTCATCGAGTACGCGCCCAGCAAGCGCGGCCAGCCGGGGGACCGGTTGTTCGTGCCGATGGACTCGCTGGATCAGCTGTCGCGCTATGTCGGCGGCGAGATGCCCTCGCTGTCCAAACTGGGCGGTTCCGACTGGGCCAATACGAAGCGCAAGGCGCGCAAGGCGGTTCGCGAGATCGCCACCGAGCTGGTGCAGCTCTATGCCGCCCGGCAGGCCGCGCCCGGCCACGCTTTCGGCGCGGACACGCCGTGGCAGCAGGAGATGGAGGACGCCTTCGCGTTCACCGAGACCGTCGATCAGCTCTCGGCCATCGCCGAGGTGAAGTCGGATATGGAGAAGGCGGTCCCGATGGACCGCGTCATCTGCGGTGACGTCGGCTACGGCAAGACCGAGATCGCGGTGCGCGCGGCCTTCAAGGCGGTGCAGGACGGCAAGCAGGTGGCCGTGCTGGTGCCGACCACGCTGCTGGCGCAACAGCATCTGCAGACCTTCACCGAGCGGATGGCCGGTTTCCCGGTGGTGGTGAAGGGCCTGTCCCGCTTCACCGATGCGGCCGAATCGCGGGAAATCCTGGAGGGCATGACCACCAAGGATGTCGACATCGTGGTGGGCACCCATCGTCTGCTGCAGACCGGGGTGCGCTGGAAGGACCTGGGCCTGGTCGTCATCGACGAGGAGCAGCGGTTCGGCGTCGAGCACAAGGAGCACATCAAGGCGCTGCGCACCCACGTGGACGTCCTGACCATGTCCGCCACGCCGATTCCGCGCACGCTGGAGATGTCGCTCGCCGGCATTCGCGAGATGTCGACCATCCTGACCCCGCCGGAGGAGCGGCATCCGGTGCTCACCTATGTGGGCGGCTACAACGACAAGCAGGTGGCCGCGGCCATCCGCCGTGAGCTGCTGCGCGACGGCCAGGTGTTCTACGTGCACAATCGGGTGTCGTCGATCGACAAGGCGGCCAAGCGGATTCGCGACCTGGTGCCGGAGGCGCGCGTGGTGGTCGCGCACGGGCAGATGAACGAGGACATGCTCGAGAAGACCGTGCAGGGCTTCTGGGAGCGAGAATTCGATGTGCTGGTGTGCACCACCATCATCGAGACCGGTCTCGACATCTCCAATGCCAATACCCTGATCGTGGAACGCGCCGACGCCCTGGGCCTTTCGCAGCTGCACCAGCTGCGCGGGCGGGTCGGCCGCTCGCGGGAACGCGGCTACGCCTACTTCCTGTACCCGCCGGAGAAGCCGCTCACCGAGACCGCCTATGACCGGCTCGCGACCATCTCGCAGAACTCGGATCTGGGCGCCGGCATGGCGGTGGCCATGAAGGACCTCGAGATTCGCGGCGCCGGCAATGTGCTGGGCGCCGAGCAGTCCGGCCATGTCGCGGGCGTCGGCTTCGACCTGTACGTGCGCCTGGTCGGCGAGGCGGTGGAGGCCTACCGGGCCGCCGCCGACGGCCGCCCGATCTCGGTGGACGAGGAGGTCAAGGAGGTCCGCATCGACCTGCCGGTGGACGCCCACATTCCGCCCGACTACATCGCCTCCGACCGCCTGCGCCTGGAGGCGTACCGCAAACTCGCCGCCGCCCAGGACGATTCGGCGCTCTCGGCCGTGGTGGAGGAGCTGGTGGACCGCTATGGCCCGCTCCCCGTGGAGGTCGGCCGCCTGGTCTCGGTCGCCAAGCTGCGCCTGCTGGCGCGCGAGTACGCCATCGCCGAGATCGGTGTCACCGGAACCACTCTGAAGGTGTCGCCGCTGCAGCTCCCGGACTCCAAGCAGCTGCGGCTGAAGCGGCTGTACCCCAACGCCACCTACCGCCCGGCGACCGGCATCGTCCAGCTGCCGCTGCCGCGCGTCGAGGACAGCGTCGGCGCGGCCCGCGTCCGTGACGTGCAGCTGCTCCAGTTCGTCGCGGACCTGCTGCTCGCCCTGGACGGAAAGGCCCCGGGCGCAGTGGATGTCAAGGTCGCGGCCGAGGTGCTGGCTCCCCGATGAGTTGTCCGACCAACGCAATCCCGCCACGGGCGTCCGCAGGGTGGGCCGTCTCGCCGACGGCTTCGTGCGTCCGGCCCGCGGCTGCGGTGGCGTGATGAGTACCGGGAACGGCGCGGGAGCGGAGTCGGCCCGGCCGGGCGAGTCGGTCCGGCGGGCCTCGGAACGGCCCAGCGCGGGATGCAGTTTCGGGCGTGGCGAGGCGGGGCGGGAGGCGATGGCGGCCGAATCCGCGGCGGATACCGCGCGCATGATCGCGGCGCTGGGCGAGGCGGTCGAGGTGATGGACCGGCTGTGGAACTTCGGCGGGTGGGAGGTGACGCAGACGCATGATTCGCTGCGGCCGTACCTGTTGGAGGAGACGTACGAACTCCTGGACGCCATTCAGGCCGAAGACGCGGAGACCATCAAGGAGGAGCTGGGGGATCTGCTGCTGCAGGTGCTGTTCCACTCCCGGATCGCCGAGGCCGCAGGGGAATTCACCGTGGCGGACGTAGCCGCGGCCCTGGTGTCCAAGCTGGTGCACCGCAGTCCGCATCTGATCGGTGAGCACGGCCCCGGCGAATACGGCATCGATCCGGCCGCGGCGGTCGCCGACAAGATCGCGGCCCAGGAAAAGGCTTGGGAGGAGCGCAAATCCGCCGAGAAGGCGCGGCGCTCCTGCCTGGACGGCATTGCCATGGCGCAGCCCGCGCTGGCCCTGGCGGAGAAGGTTCGCTCGCGAGGCATCAAGGCGGGTTTACCCGAGGAGCTGATTCCCGGCGCTCTGCGTGTCGTGGAGCTCGGCGGGCCGGACAGTGCCGAAGAGCGGTTGCGCAAGGCCACTCTCGCGTTCGCCACCGCCATCCGCGCCGCCGAGGATGCCGCGGAAATCGACCGGGGCGAGCGGCGCGCGCTGGCCGCCGCGGACTGGTACCGGTACTGGCCGCGCGGCTGATCGGGATCCGGCACCGCGGACGGATCGGGCGTCGCGGTCGGGATGCCGGGCGATAACGGCGGTGTTGCCTTCGGCTCGTTTCGGCTAGCGTCAGAGGGGTGCATGCTTCGGGGCGCGAGTCGATAACCGAGTACTACCCGCCACGAACGGGTGCGATCATCGCGCTGGTCTTCTTCCTATTGATGACCGCGCTACCCGGTTTCGTGGTGTTCGACGGCAGTGAGCAGCTGGTCATGCGGGTGCTCGGCGGATTGGCCATGGCGTTGTTCGGTTTCGGGGTGTACGCCATGCTCGAGGATCTGCTCCGCCCGCAGCCGACCCTGCTGGTCACCGACCAGGGCTTCACCTATCGCGGGTTTCCGCATGTGGCGTGGGCGGAGGTGGAGCGGGTGCGGCTGGGCATCGGGCGGCTGCGCAAGGGCGGTCGCGCGGAGATGTTCGCCGAGGTGGTGCTGCGCGATCCGGCCGAATTCCGTGACCGCGTACAGGCACTCGGCGATGTGACCATGCGCCGCAATCCGGACCGCCGGCTGTTCATCGTGGCCGAGCGGTTGCCGGTGCCGGTGCCGATGGTGGTGGACGTGATGCGGGAGCATCATCCCGGTCTGTCGGTGCGTGCCGTCGAGGACGCGCCCGCCGACGCGCCGCCGGCCGCGCCCCGCTCACCCGATCGCGACATGGTGGAGAGCGCGCTCGTGAGCGCCCTCACCGAAGCGCTCCCCGTCGGCTGGAATCTCGCGGTCCTGTGGTTCTCCCTGGTCGGCGACGACGGCCACGCCGGCATCCAGCTGGAACTGACCGACCCCGACGCCGATCACACCGACGAGCTCCAGCCCTCCGAGGAGATCCTCACCCTCCTCAACCGGCTCAAGGAAGTCTGCTACGACCAGATGACCGGCACCTGGCTCAGCGGCCAGGTCGTCCTCCGCGCCGCCTCCACCAAGGCCGAATTCACCCTGTCCTTCAAGGAAATTCCCGACTGGCTCCCCATCCCCGAACCCGACGAATGCCGCCGCGAACTCGCCACCTACCCCCGCGCCGGCGACGAAATCCCCACCTGGCTCCGCCAGCGCATCTCCTGACCGCGCGGACCGCTCAGGGCCGGACGTTCTCGACCATGTCGGTGATCACCGAATAGGTGCTCAATACGTTGCTCTCGATCGGCGCGTGGTCGGGCCAGTCGTGTGCCGCCCGAAACGCATCCGACTCCAGGTACCCGATATATGCGGCCTCATCGGCGAATTCGAGCATCGACACGTAGCCGCGCCCGACCTCCCGGGCGCGCATCAGCCGCGCCCCCACCAGCCCTGGCACCGCCGACAGCGTCCCCCGCATGCTCGCCCCGAAGTTCCGTTCGAACACTTCTCGATCCGCGTCCGCCACGAACAACTCATTGACGACGACAAACATGACTACTCCTCGCCAAGATCGCTCCTATTCGGGTTCGAACAATTCGGCGCGCAGCCGGGGGTAGGGATCGACAATGGTGCGAGGAACGTTCTCGCGCAGACTCATTCGCAGCTCGAGTAGCCTCTCACCCGCCACATAGTGCCGGGCGCGTGTCTCGCCTCGGGCGGCCAGCAGTCCGATATCGGTGAGCGCCTTCAGATCCCGGGACCCGGTGCGCTCGTCGATATCAGCTCGGGTGAGGTAGCCGTGACGGCGGATTCGGAAGCCGATCAGGGCGTCGTAGAGGATGTCGGTTACCCGATCCGGAAGCTTCTGAGCCGCAACTAGATCGTCGAGACGCGACCATGCTTCGGCGGTGCGCCGCATGCGGCCCTCGACGGTCTGCGCCTGGATGTCATGCGCGCGCAGGTTGAACCGAACCCACAGACGGGCGTCGCGGCGGGGACTCCAACTGCCCGCGCCCGTTTTGGCGAGGACCCTGTAGTAGTCCTCGGTATTCACCCCGAGCCATTCCTCGATGCTGCAGAAGGTCGGCTCGGCCAGGCCGCCGCGCGATACCACGAGCGTCTGTAGCGCCCGTGCCATACGCCCGTTCCCGTCCCGGAAGGGGTGAATCATTACCAGATTCAAATGTGCCATTGCCCCGGCGATGATCGGATCAGCCTCCGTGGCAAGGGTTTCTGCGAGCTCACTCATCAATCCCGGCACTGTTGCCGATCCGGGGCCTTCGTAAACGGTGTCGCCGTTGTCTTTCCGCACGTAGATCGGCCCGGTGCGATATTGGCCCGGACTCTTGCCGAGATCGTGGCCTAGCATCATGTAGTGCAGGGCTTTGAGCGCCGATTCGTCGATCGCAGTGTTGCCCTGGGCCATGGTGAGGACGTAACCCAGTGCCTGCCGATAACCCCGAATTTCGGCGAAGGTTCGTTCGTCGGCGGTGAGTGCCTCTTCGTAGTCCACTGCGGCTGCCGCATCGTCTGTATTGACGACATAGCCCTCGATGCTGTTCGAGCCTTGGATGGCGCGGGCCATGAGGTTGCGACGCAACAGCCCAGGCCACCGCTTGGGTACTCGCATCGCGGATGCCAGGGTGTCCCGCCGCTGGTAGATGCCGGCCAACACGGTCGTGTCGACGTCATCCATTTCGGGTGTGGAGTAGAGCATGGCTGTCCTCCATGTCCTGTTGTCTTGAATCTTAGGACACAAGTCTGGCTCGTGTCCTAAAACTTAGGACATCAGGACAGGGATCTGTCTGCGGGTTCAGTCTTCGGCGAGGTACCGTTCGACGGTTTCGACCTTGGCTTTCATGGCATCGGTGACGCCCGGGCGGATGTCGGCTTTCAGGACGAGGCTGCAGCGTGGGGCGACTGCCATGACCGCGTCGGTGGCCTGCTTGACGACGGCCATGACCTCGTCCCATTCACCCTCGATGGTGGTGAACATGGCATTGGTCTCGTTGGGGAGGCCGCTGGCGCGGACGATCCGGACCGCTTCGGCGACGGCGCGGCCGACGTTCTCGCCGACGCCGAGCGGGGTCACGGAGAAGGCGATGATCACACGTTCACGCCGTAGTCGCGGGCGATGCCGGCCAGGCCGGAGGCGTAGCCCTGGCCGATGGCGCGGAACTTCCACTCAGGGCCGTGGCGGTAGAGCTCGCCGAAGACCATGGCGGTTTCGGTGGAGGCGTCCTCGGTGAGGTCGAAGCGCGCCAGTTCGGAACTGGTCACGGCGTCGATCACGCGGATGTAGGCGTTGCGGACCTGGCCGAAGGACTGGCGGCGGACGTCGGCCTCGTGGATGGAGACCGGGAAGAAGATATTGGTGATGGTCGGCGGCATGGCGGCCAGGTCGACATTGATCACCTCGTCGTCACCGTCGCCCGCGCCGGTGAGGTTGTCGCCGGTGTGCTCGATGGTGCCCTCGGGGGAGCGCAGGTTGTTGTAGAAGATGAAGTGCGCGTCGGAGAGCACGCGCTGATTGGATCCGCAAGCCAGTGCGCTGGCGTCCAGGTCGTAATCGGCGCCGGTGGTGGTGCGCACGTCCCAGCCCAGCGCCACCGCGACCTTGGTCAGGTTGGGGGCCTGTTTGGACAGCGAAACGTTTCCGCCCTTGGCCAAGCTGACAGACACACGGACTCCTTCGATACTCAGTTGCGGTCGGCCGCCATCGCTTTGAGCGTCGCGACTCGTTTCTCCAGATAGCGTAGTTCGCTGTCGTCGAGGACGGTGCGCTGAATTCCCGTGGCGACCGAGAATGCTGATTGCCGGTGGTCGTCGATCACCTCGACGGTCAATTCCACCGCCACATAGTCGTCCGCGTCCGGCATGGGATCGGCGATCACGGTGGCGGTGCCGCGGGCGCACAGCGCCACATCGCCGCCGCCCAGAATCAGCAGCGCGATCTCGGGACGTTCCCGCAGCCGCGCCAGCGAGCCGCGATCGAACTTGAGGCTGAGCAGGATTCGGCGATCACCGGCGCGCACCGGCCAGGAGACCGGGATGGCGTGCGGTGCCGGATCGGTGGTGACGAGGACCGCAATGGTGTCCTGCGGCCATTCGGGCAGGGCGTCCAGTTCGGGGTGGTCGGTCGGATGTGCTGTCGGCTCGGTGTCGTCCGGCTCCGTCACTGTCGAGGGCTCCTGACGTTCCCGCGCTTCGGCTACCATCCCCGTCACCTCACCATCGGCTCCACACAGCGAGCTGGACTGTGCTGCCGCAAGTGTATGCCGTTGCCGCGCTGGCCCGCTGGCGTCCGATCGGGACCCGCGGCGTGCCGGTTCCGCGAGGTTCGTCCGTTACGACTGTGAAAACACCGCCGGACCTGCGTGGAAACAGATTGACGAGAAGCGATAACGGTTGCATCATTCGTTACAGTCCCTCGACTGAACGAGGTCATGCGAGTAACCGGCCGATGACCGCCCGGTGAATATCGTCCGCCCATCCGGGTGTCGACGAACGCAGCAGCTTTTCCCAAACCGGCGCGGCAGGCGCCATGTGAACGAGTGAGGTGAGTGCGAATGGGATTCCGGCCGTATCAGCGACGACCGTGGAATACACCTCGCACCGCCCTGTCCGCTCCGTTCTTCTGACTGCCCAACAGGTTTCACGACGCTGCCGGTACCGGGTCCGCCCGGCGTCCGGTCGCGCCGGTGCGGGGCTGCAGATGTGAGGTGAACAGCGCGAAGAGAGCGGAGATGGTGATGGCGGATCTGGGTTCGGGGCAGCAGCCGGAAATGGTGGAGATGGTGGGGCGCGCGACCGCGGCGAATCTGGTGGTATCGGATGCGGTCATCGACGATCTGCGTTACCTGCGTGGCGAACTGGCCGCCGCGGACGTGCCGTTCGTGCTGGTGCGCGACGCCGACCATCGGCTGGTACTGGCCGTGGACAGCGGTCATCGGTCGGCCCTGAGACGGGTGCTGGGCGCCGCGATGGTCGCGGGCTTCTCCTGCAACGAGAAGCCGCACAATGTCTTCCGCCTCGGTCGCGACCTGGACCCGGCCCATCACGTGGAGCTCGAGCTGTGGGAGTACCACGGCGACACCGTCGAGTGCCCGCGCCCGAATGCCCTGACCCGCATGGTCTTCGACGTCGCCGACGTGGAACCCGCCACCGTGCTGCTCTACGACGCCAGCTGGCCCACCCTGGCGGGGATGTTCACCCCCAACCCGACCGATGTCGGCTTCGACATCGATCTGGTCTTCTCGTGGGTGGACGGCACCGACCCCGAATTCCGCGCCCGCCGTGCCGGAATGATGGCGCAGGTGGTGGTCGGCGAGGGCGACGAGGCGGACGCCCGCATCCGCCAGATCGACGAACTGCGCTACGCCCTGCGCTCGGTGCACAAGAACGCGCCGTGGATCCGCCGCATCTTCATCGCCACCGATTCCCGGATTCCGGACTGGCTGGCCGACGACCCGAAGGTCACCATTGTCCGTGCGGTGGACCACTTCTCCGACATCAGCGACCTGCCGGTGTTCAATTCCCATGCGATCGAATGCCAACTGCAGCACATCGAGGGCTTGTCGGAGCACTTCCTCTACTCCAACGACGACATGTTCTTCGCCCGCCCCGTGCGCCCGTCCATGTTCTTCACTCCCGCGGGCATCAGCCGCTATATTGAAGCGGGCACCCGAATCGGCCCGGGCGCCAACAACGAACGCCGCAGCGGTTTCGAGAACGCGGCCCGCGTCAACCGCGCCCTGCTGACCCAGCGTTTCGGCCATGTCATCACCCGCCACCTGGAGCACACGCCGGTTCCCTTGCGTCGCAGTGTGCTCGTGGAAATGGAGCAGGTCTTCGCCGAGGATTTCGCGCGTACCCGAGCCAGCCGCTTCCGCGCCGCCACCGATATCTCGGTGACGAATTCCCTGTACCACTACTACGCCCTGCTCACGGGCCGCGCGGTCCCGCAGGAGGCCGCCAAGATGCGCTATGTGGACACCACCATGTACACGGGCCTGGCCCTGCTCGATGGCCTGGCCAAACGCCGCAACGTGGATTTCTTCTGCCTCAATGACGGCAGTTTCCCGGAGGTCCCGGAGGCCGAACGGGTCCGCGCCGTCTCGGAATTCCTGGAAACCTACTTCCCGGATCCGGCCCCCTGGGAAAAGCCGGATGCCACCGTCGGCACCATGACGGCCTTCGAGTCCGGCGCGGCCTGACCCGTCCTGCGCAACGACTGTCAACCGTCCGGTGGGGGCTGCCGGACCGGGCCCGGGTTCGGCGCGCACTCACGCGGCGAACCCGGGCAGTCGCTCAGAGTGCGTACGGATTGAAGGTGTGAGCACCTTTGCAGGGGGATTCCACGTTCCAACAATGGCGCGAGTAGGTCGGTGTGAGGACCTCCAACCCTGGGATGGGTGTGTCCTTGCTCCATACGAGTCCGCTACCGCGAGAGCGCCGGCCGCTGAGCGGTGGCGCTGATATGCGCCAATAGTGTTCGGTTGGAATCTGATTGGTGCCGCCGCTCACTCTCGGCAGCATGAAAAAGAAATTCCTCGCCGCCGCCGTCCTCGCCGCCGCCTCGACCGCCACCATCCTCGGCGCCGGCCCCGCCTCCGCGGACGACGTGCACCAGATCTACTTCGCCTACGGCGCCGACAACGGCTACGTCAGCGGGCGCCTGACCGGCTTCAGCCACGACACCTACCAGGTCGACGCTCGCGGCGGCCAGGTCATGGTGGTCGAGGCCACCCCCTACTGGTCGGACGCGACGGTCACCATCACCGGCCCCACCGGAACCCTGTCCTATCAGCGCCAGTGGACCTCGGTCACCCTGCCGGTCAACGGTTCCTACCGGCTCACCGTGTCCTCGCCCAGTCACAGCACCGTCGACTACGGCCTCAGCGTCAAGATCGACTGAATACCCACTTCATGATCCTGTGGAGCGCGCTGTCAGCGCGCTCCACATCGGCGTGTGATGACCTCGGAACGAAGCGCGCATCTTCCAGCGCGGCCGCCGGCACCTCGAGTCAGGCTTTGCGCACCGATTTCGTCACTCTCGACAAGCGGTTGAGCTTCTCGAAATATCGTGCGGCATCGTGACTTCCGGACGTCAGGTGGGTCGAGTCGAAGCACTCGCCATTGCAGAGAGTGACTCGCCCGGCCGATGTGATCGCGGTGATGACGCAGTCCGCGTCGTCCCTTCCGGTCATCCGGAACCGCACGGGCGCACCCACTTTCACCCAATCGGGCAGTCTGATCATGGTCGCTGCCCCTCCCGCTCACGCTCGTCACGCAACCGCACGAGGTGTCGGCGCAGCGCGCAGCCGGCCTTCTCGCACGCCTCACTGTGGGCGTGCAAGAGGGCTTCGATCTCTCGATCGGAGAACACCGTGCCGCGCGAGGGCTCGGCGTGCCATGCGGGATGGTCGCGCAGCGCCGCCGCCCGGTCGTGCGCGGGTGGATCGGCGGGCGCGATATAGGGATTGGTCACCATCGACTCCGGTTCATCCGACGGGAAGAGGGCACGTTGTCACCACGCGCGGTGTCTGCCACGCACGCGGTAGCGGTTATGTAGCGGCACGCGGGCAAATCTGCCCGCAACCAGCCCCGCGTGACCCGGTGCGGCCGTACGGGCATCGCCGAATCCCCACCGTGCGACAGCCAGAAGTGCGGTTCCGGTAGCGGTAATCAGAAGTAAAAACCAAATGTCCCAAACCATTACGCCAGCCCCTCGCTGAATGCGCTTGCGGATCTTGGGTTTCGATGCCGTGCGGTCCATGTGCCACCGCGGCTTATGATTATTGTTCAAATCACACGTTACGCCTAGTTGTTACAACCAGCAAGCCTTGAAGCGGCACTCCGGATCTGGCCGGTGCTATACGGTGTTGGCGGTTTCTTCGCAGGAAGGATCGAGATGACTGGTACGTCTCCAACGGTCGCCAACTGGGAGTTGATGCTGCGCATCAGGAACCGGGCTGACGATCGCGGAGTGAAGACGAGCACGATCGCGAAGGCGCTCGATGTCAGCCAGCAGTACTGGTCCGCACTCACCCGGGGGCGAGGCACGCTCGCCGAGGAGAAGCTGAAGGACCTCATGGGTCTGCTCGAGTTCGACGTCGACGAGCGAGCAGAGTTGTTGGCGCTTCGCGACATTGCGAAGGGGCGCCATCCGTTCGCCGAGTATTCCGCCCTGTTCAACGAACAGCTCATGCGCTACTACGGCCTGGAGGCCGGTGCGCAGAGCATCCGCAGCTTCGAGAACATCGTGATACCCGGTCTGCTCCAGATCGAGGACTACACGCGCGTTCTCATGAAGGCTCGGGTAACCACCGGTAGGCCAACCGAGGTCGAGCCACGTGTCGGCGCGCGGCTCCGGCGGCAGCGGCTACTCGAAGGTCCCGATCCGCTCGAGCTATCCGTGGTGATGGGCCAGGCGGCCCTGATGTACAAGGTCGGCAACGACGACATTCGTAGCAGGCAACTGCAGCACCTGATTGAGATGGCAGAGAGGCATTCGGGCACTCTCGACATCCGCGTCATTCCGTACGAGGCGGGCGGCGCTATCGCGAGTCTCAACTCCGCGACCTTTCACCTGTTGGACTTCAAGAGTGCGCGCCTTCCCACGCTGGGCTGGATCGAAGCCGCTGCCTACTTCGAGATCGTCGATGATCCGAAGCGAGTCACCGCACTCGAGTACCTCTTCGAGCAGATCCAATCGATCGCACTCGACCACCAGCGCTCGCTCGAGCTGATGAAGGAGATTGCCGGCCAGAACTAAGGTGAAAACCGTGAGTGCCGAATTCTTCAAGTCCACCTTCAGCGGCGGGGACGGGACCTGCGTCGAGGTCGCCCACGGCGCTGACCGTGTACTGATCCGCGACAGCAAGTACGCAGGCCCCTCTCACGATCAACCAGTGCTCGCGATCGCCCCTGAACTCTGGCCCGCCTTCCTGGATCTCGTGCTGAGCGGCAACTCCGGCCGAATTGGTGACCACCTGTCCGTCGCCATCTCCGCCGCTGGCGGTGCGACGCTCACCAACCCCCACGGCACCACCCTCGACTACAACCCCGCCGAATGGTCCGCCTTCATCAAGGGCGTCGCCAATGCCGAATTTGGCCGATAACAATACTTTTCGTCGATGCATGACCCTCGGATGCGCTCTGGTCACCGAACCGCTCGCAGGTTCGCATCGCGGCGGCAGCCGAGGTAGTCCATCTTCGGATGCGACACAAATCCCTGCTGCGCAGGGCAATCGGTGGTTGCTCGGCCGTCCCGAACAGCCCGGGATACGGCAGAGCGCGGCTAGCAAATTCTTCCCTCAGTCCGAAACCGCCGGTCCTTCAGGAGAAGTTGATCTTCCCTCACCGGTCGTCGCCGAAATAGCCGTACTGAGTGCCGCCGTGCCCTCGAACAGCGCCCGGGACCGGTTCTCGATGCTCTTGTCCCGTGCCGCCAGCCCGGCCATCACCGCATCCCACCGCCGCGCACCCCGGAACTGCGGCATCAACTCCTGCAACTGCGGAATCCGGTACCCCGCGGCCCGCAACTGATGCACGATCCGCGCATCCCGCACCTCGGCCGGCGCATATCTGCGCGCACCCCGGCTGTCCGCACGTCCGGGCACAACCAGCCCCATCGCATCCCAGTGCCGCAGCGTGGAGGCCCGCACCCCCAGTGCCTCCGCCAACTCGGTCACGCCCATCTCGTCCGAGGGCCGCGCATCCGTGATGGGTTCTTCGGCGATCAACCTGGCTGCGGCCCTTGCGATTTCGAGTGCCCGCCGCTCGCCGTCGAGCCGCCCGTGCACCGCATCCAGTAACGCGAGCATCTCGGTGCCGGCTCCGGCTTGCGCGGCCCGCATGATCTGCTTGGCCGCCCCCGGCCCCGCGCCCGCCGCGAGACTCCGGTACGCCCGCACGGACCACAGATGGGCTTCACCGTACATCCGGTAACCCGCGTCCGTGCGGATCGCGGACGGCAGCACACCCTCGTTCTCCAGGTTGCGGACCTGCTGCACCGAGCACCCCGCAAGCCGCGCCACATCCACCGTTCGCAATCGGCCCGAGTTGCGACTTGGCAACTCCCCACCTCCCTATATCCAGGGAAAAGTCCACACGAGCACTTCAATGTAACGCTGTAACTCATGACCATCGAAGACCTGGCCACCTACATCGAATCCCTCGGCGGCGTCCTCACCCTCCACCCGGCCCCCGGCGACGGCACCCCCGAAATCGCCTGGGGCGACTACTTCTTCTACTACGCCCCCGACGGCATCACCCCCACCACAGTCCAGCCCTTCGCCACCCTCATCACGAAGAACTACCCCGACGACACCACCTCCCAGCTCGACCGCCCTAACACGTTCCGCCTGAACATCAACACATCAAGGGCCGAGTTCATCGAGTGGACAGGCCACACTCCCCGCGAACCAGGCTCCCTCGACCCGACCACCACCGACACCCTGATCCCCCACCCGATCTACGCCTCAGCCGCCTGGCTAGCCGTCGTCAACCCCGGCCCCCGAACCGAGGCCCCAATCCGAACCCTCCTCCGAAACGCCCACAATCGAGCCCGCACCCGCTACAACCGCCACACCGAACCCAATTGACAGCTGCCGTCGATGACTGTGCCGACCACCCGCATAATCTTCAAAACCGTTGAGACACAAAGGTGATCAAGTGTGAACACTGCCCAGCGGCCCCAAACGCGGGACGGTTCATTCGACTTCACTTGTGGCGCGAGTACCCGGCCATCCATCTCGGCCCGCTCAGACCACGCCTGTGGCAAGCAGGGGCGCTGCGGGCAGATCGAACGAAACCGAGGATGGCCGGCCTTTACACAAGATCGAATCAGAGGCAGGTGGCGGCGCTGTTGCACGGCCGATCAGCACTGCCGGTGAGGAGGTTGAGGAGGTTGATCACGGCACTGCCGCTGTCCGGTGTGTAGATCGGCTGGGCGACGGCTGGCTGGCCTCCGGGCGACGCGAGTTCCAGGGGAACCCCGTCGGCCGAGGTGGGAGAGGCGGCGGCAACCGCGGAGCCCGCCGCGATCGCGGCCGCGGCAACCGTGGCCACCAGGCCGGTACGGAGAGCAGACCGAACAGTAGTCATCGTGTGAAAACCCATCTGTTGGAATGGAAAAGCACTCGCAACTGTTCCAAGATCGCTGTCCCGCAGACAGCCACGGGTTCCGGTGCCCCGATCAGAGGGGGCCCGACGTGCTTCGAATTCATGGCGCTTCAGCACACGTGCCCGATGGACGATGGCCGAGTCCTGATCCGGAACCGGGCGGGGTAGGTCCTGAGGAACCCAGGTGAATACCCTCAACTCGGCGATAGCGGACGTTTCGCCGACCTCGGATCGATACGGCCAGTTGATCTTCCGATACCTCACGCTGGCCGGTTCGGTCAGCGCTGTATGCGGCAGTAGCGGACGTTCTGGTGCCGTGCAGCGGGAAGCGATCGGCATGATCGCCTGGTCGCTCGCTGTTTCCATGGTTGCTTGAGCACGGGAGAGGCTGCTGGGCATGTCTGAATACACCGCCACCGTAACCGTGAGTGACGAGGAGTAAGAGCCGAGTAGCATCGAAAACACCTGTGTCGCAGTGACATTAGAGTGAGAAGCTGCCAGCGTCATCCGACTTCGCTCTGGCGGGGACGGCCCGTGAGGGCCAGTGATGTGATCATTCGCGCGAGATCCGGGGGTGCATTGGTACCCCCTCCGCCCCTCGAACGGACGTGCCGCAGCCATGCGCGGCAGCGCATCGCCGAAGAAGATTGGCCCACAGCGTGTTACGGGGCTGTGTGCGTAGCCGAAGATTGGGCGTCGTGTTTTGGTTTTGTGGCGGCCCGCACTTCCCCTCCGGCGGTGGTATCCGGTTCGACTCGAGCCATGAGAGCATTGCGGGCGTGACCGAACGCCTGCGAGCCATCGCCGCCGACAACGAGCGGATCATCGCAGCCGGCGGTTACCGGACGCCGAGCGGACACTATGTGTCGTTGACATCGGGGGTACAAGCCGCCGTCCAGGGCACCCGGATGTACGGTCCCGGCCCGGTCCCGGTAACCACCCGCAGCGAGGCCGCCACCGTCATCACGGTGACCGGGGAGAGCAGCCTCGCCGCGGCGCGCCGGATGCTCGACACCGATCCGGAGCCGGTCGCCGTTCTGAATTTCGCGTCCGCCCGCAATCCCGGCGGCCACTACCTCGCCGGCGCCCGCACCCAAGAAGAAGCCCTGTGCCGAGCGTCGGCGCTGTACACCACCCTGCTGGCCGTGCCGCAGTACTACGAGCACCACCGCCGCACACCGGACCCTTTCTACAGCGATCGCGTGATCCTGTCTCCCGCCGTGCCCGTCTTCCGCGACGACACGGGCATCCTGCTCGACAGCCCCTATACGGTCGGCTTCCTCACGTGCCCGGCGCCCCGGACCAACGTGATCGTGCAGGAGCTGGCGAGCGAGGCGTATCGAATACCCGCGGTGCTGGCCACCCGCGCCGAGCGCATTCTCGAAACAGCCGTCGGCTACCGGCGTTTGGTGCTGGGCGCCTGGGGCTGCGGCGCCTACGGCAACGACCCAGGCATGGTGGCCGGTGTCTTCCATGCACTGCTAGCCGACGGCGGGCGGTTCAACGGGCACTTCGACGAGATCACCTTCGCAATACTGGACCGGACCCCCGGCGAGACCACCCTCACTGCCTTCCGAGCGGCCCTCAGCTCGGCCTGACGGCGCGTTCGGCCAGCCGTGGATACGCACGGCCAGTTGATCTTCCGCATCGCAGCGACCCGAGGGAGACGGTCTCTCACCACCTCTCGATCACTCCAGCGCCTCGTGGCGCACAGTTCCCGCGCGAACAAAGCCCGAACCTCGGGCGGGTAACGCTTCGACATGATGGAACCAATCGAGGACTCAATGGGCCGCGTTGTTCCCAAAGCTGGGAGGCGTCAAGCCGATCGACTGCATTCGCAAGCCCTCGGCCAGCTCGGGCCGAAGCCTACGGGCGGACGTCCGCCCGCTGCGCTCCGGCGTTTTCGCGGCGGGTCCCACGTGGGGTGCGGGTAGCCGCGGCGGTGAGCAGTAATCCACACATGGTCAAGCCCGCGGCGATGAGGTAGATGGGTCTGGGTCCGGCGGTGGAGTCGGCGATGAGTCCGCCGAACAAGCCGGCGCAGGCGGCCGCGACCTGGTAACCGGAGGCGTTGACGGCCATGGCCAACGTGGGCGCTTCGGAGGCGGTCGTCATGACGCGTGCTTGCATGCCGGGGATGATCGCGAAGCCGAGCATTCCGATCGCGACGACCGCGACCGCGGTGAGTGTGGTCGAGGTGGCGACGAACCAGGTACTCGCCAGGATCACGGTCAGCAGCCCGAGCAGGGCTGGTTGGAAGAGTCCGGGGTTGCGGTCGTAGAGCGTGCCGCCGAGCAGATTGCCGATCGTCGCGCCGACGCCGTAGGCGAGGAGCAGGACCGGCAGCCGGGCGGCGGGGTGGCCGCCGAGATCGGTGAGCAGCGGGGCGAGATAGCTGAAGACCATGAGAACACCGACGTTGCCGACCGCGGTGATAGCCAGCGCCCCCAGCACCGGCCGCTGTCGCAACACCCGCAATTCCGAGACCGCCGAGGTTCGACTCGCATCGCTGGGCGGGGTGAGTAGCCAGTACACCAGACCCAGCCCGATCAGGCAGGCAACCGCGATCGCGGCGAATGTTGCGCGCCAACCCCATTCGTGGCCGATCTGAGTGCCGATCGGCGCTCCGAGGATCATGGCCAGGTTCATCCCGAACGCCAGCCGGGCCGCCATGGTCCCGGCTCGCTCGGGTGGCGCGGATTGCACGGCGATCACGATGGCTTGGGCGAAGAATGTCGAGGTCACCAGCGCGGTGAGCACGCGGGCGGCCAGGAGCACGGGGAACCCGGGGGCGAGGGCCGAGACCGCATTCCCGACGACCGCGACAATCAGCAGCGCCAGCATCAGCCGCTTCCGGTCGATCCCGGCGGTCACCGCGGTGAGCACCGGGCCACCGATGATCATGCCCACGGCGTAGGCCGTGACCAGCAGGCCTGCGGTGCCGACGGCGACCCCGAGATCGGTGGCGACCTCGGGCAGGATTCCGGCCACCACAAACTCGCCGGTCGTGATACTGAAGACGCAAAGCATGAGGATCGCAAGTCGAAGCATGCTGGCACGCTAAACTCTCACGTCAACGTGAGAGTCAAGCCCGCGGAGCGAACGGAGCGGCCAGGTGAAGATCGGCGAGCTGGCAGACCGGACCGGCGTCAGCGTGCGAGCGCTGCGCTACTACGAGGAGAAAGGCGTCCTGAATCCGGATCGAACCCCCAGCGGATACCGGATCTTCAGCGAATCCGATGTCTACAAGGTGGTGCACATCCAGACCCTCCTCGCCGCGGGCCTCGGCATGGACCTCATCGGCCAGATCCTGACCTGCCTGTCCGGCGAATCCCTGCTACTGGACAACTGCCGCGTACGTCTCGAAGCAGAACGCCGCCGGATCACCCACGACATCGAACGACTGGCCCACACCCGGTCGCTGCTGGACAACCTGCTCGCCACCACGCAGACCCCGGCCCAACACAACCTCACAGCGTCAGCCACCACGTAGTAACGATCCCGATCTGTCACTAACGTCCTGATCCGCAATAGCTGATATGTAGGCGGGTTCTGTCAAGTGGCAGGTGAAAGCGGTCCCGGTAACGGCGGTTGCCGGGACCGCTTTCGTGTGCGGTCGAGCGGGGTCTGTCCGTGGGCGTCGCGACGCGAAAGGTGTTGCTGCCCATAGCTGTAGCGCGGGTCGTCCCGCACGCCGACCCGGAGTTTCCCCGCTCGGCCGCGGTCTGGGGCCAAGTATTCAGCCGTCGAGAATTGCCAGTGACCAGCACCAGCCGGCGAGTTCGCGGGCGATGGCGACGTTGGCGATCACGGGGCGTTTGTGATGGGCGGTGAACTGTTCCCACCGGTGGTGCAGGCGGTGGTTGCCGGCGTGCCCGCGGGCGCGGGCCGCGGCGGGTGCCAGCGCCCAGCGTGCACCCATGGTGGCAGTGGGGGCGCGGTAGGTCTTGCGGTGGTACCAGGCGGCTTCGACCAGCAGGTGGCGGGCGTGGCTGTTGCCGGTCTTGGAAAGGATCAGCGTGAGACGGTCCCCGACCGAGGTTCCGGTTCAGGTTGGTGTTATCGCCCGGCCTCGAGCTGCGTGAACCAGCGCGCGACCTGAGCTGTTCCGCCGATTCCGGACCCGTTGTGGTCGACCGGACCGACGTCGACGATCGGGGCGTCGGCGCCGCGCTGCTGCAATGCGGCACGGCACTGTGAGCTGTTGTCCGCAGCGACGTCGGTGTCTTTCTCTCCGACATATAGCCGGATGGGCATCCGTGGGGTCCAGTCAGTGCAGGTGCTGTCGGAGACGCGCAAGGCGTCGGCCAGTGTGCCGGTCGGATTGCGCAACATTCCCACAGCGTGCGGAGTCAACAGCTGATCGATGCTTTCCGGGAAGCCTTGGTGTAGCTCATCGCCGGAATGCGAGCCGTCCAGCAACTGATCCATCGTGGCGTCGTAGGGCGGCTGGAATACCTCACTCGGCGAGCCGTACAGATGGTGTAAGTGATTCCAGGACACCAAGAAATATGCAGCATAGAAGCCGGCGGAGGCCGGGTCCAGCGTGTTGTGATCCAACGCGGCGGGCATTTGCACGCTCCTCAGGGCGAACGGACCACCGATCGCCGCGACCGCGGCGGCTCGCCAGGAGTTGTCGGCACCGTTCTGCAACGCCCGCGCCAGCCCCATCGCGGCCGGTCCCCCCTGCGAGAACCCCGTGGCATAAATCTTGCCGCCCAACTGCTGTCCGAGCGCGGTGGCCTCGCTTCGCGCGGCTCGCAACATATCCAGTGACGCTGTGGTCTCCGAAGGGACATCCAGATAGGGATGCAACCCGGGTCCCAGCCCCAAGCCGAGGTAATCGGGTGCGACACCGGCAAACCCGGCACTCGCGTAGGTGAGCACCGCCGGTACATCCCCACCATCCCCCGCGACAGAGGGGGCGTCGGCTTTGGTCGGCTGTGTGCCGTGCTCGTACGCCACCGTCGAAAGCTCGTGTCCGACGCCGGTGGGCAGCGCAAGCAACCCGCTCGCCGTGGTCTCCCGGCCGCCGGGATCGATTGTGCGATAAACCAGCCGATAGGTTTCGACCCCGAATTGCGTTGCCCCCGCGTCGAACCCGTTGTCGCCGAGTGCCTTCCGCACATCATCGACGGTGTAGGTGCGCAAATGCTCGGCCTGAACGAGCTGCCCGCGCCCGCCGTCCGACTGTGGTGAGTGCGGAGGATTCGCAGCGCTTTCGCATCCCGTGGCAGCCAGGGCGGCCGCGGCCATCAGGGCTGTGACCCCGGTGATTGCCTGCCGCCGATGACGAGTCATTGTGGTCATGAACGAATCTCATCGTCGGCCATCGCACACGAACAATCACTCACAGGTGTGACCATCACGCCCGCCCTCATCCTCCAGTATGAGTGCGATGAACGGCCCGCTCGTTTCCAGGGTCGGTCGATCGCGAGTCAACCCGTCGGAATCACTCACGCATGCACCCTCATCTGCGCCGGCCACACTGGCACACCTACTGGACAGGACCGCGGGAAGCGCCCACCCCGGAAATCCGGTGGCTGTCTCCAATCCTGGTCAACACCAGCACCGGCCCGCCCCGTCCGGTGGTGATCGACGTCGCTACCCCCCAAGTGACGCAGCACCTGTACCGTCGAGGCCTCGACGCGATCGGTGTGCCCTCGAAATTCGCCGATACTCAACCGATTTCGCCCGCCGTTGTCACCGTGAAACGATGGCGCGTGCAGAGATAACCCCGGCATACACCTATGCGGCCTGACCGAAGAACACCAGCCGACTGCTGGGATTCGCGGCCGTGGTCCGGCTCAGGGGACCCGGCGCATCGGCGGGCAAGATCAGTCGGCATACCGCAATACTGGGCACATGTGCCGCCCATCGCGACCAGAATCCTCAGCGGTTCACTGACCAAGCCAGCGCCAAAGGCGAGGTGCAGTGGCTCATCGACGAACCTGCTGGCTGCGCGCCCTCGCCACGGTAGCGGTCGGACCACTTATTGGTCCCCCGCAGACGGGCGCGGCGTGTCAGGGGGGCACTGCACCCAAAATGACCCGATGCCCAGCGGACGTCCTGATCCGCAATCTGAGGGCGACATCAGAATGTCGCCTCTGACGGGACAATCAGAAGCAGTAGGGGAATTTGCACGTGGACGGATCGTTGGGGCCGAAGATCGCCGCTATCAGGCCGTTGATCAACGCATCCGCCGCGCCCGACCCGGTGCTGATCGCGATGTCCTGTGCGCCGACAACCGACGGGGTGGTGACCTCGGGCTGTGTTGCCCCGGCAGTGGCTGTCATTGGGGTGGTGATGAGGATGCCTGCCGTGACCGCCAGCATCGTCTTTCGAATCATCGTGGGACCTTTCGTTCGGATGTCCGGTGATGCGGATTAAGGGAGTGACCTGAGAAGGGCTGCTCCGAGACGGTTCGCTTCGGCGCAGGGTTCGCCTTCGCCGGTCTGGACCCGTGCATTGCGCACTGTGAGCACGATGCTGCCGAAAGCGGCCGGCGTTCCGGTGTAGCAACCCAGCTTGTTGGTGTCCTGCACCGCGCGATACACGACCACGTCTCGGCCGTAGTACTGAGTCCTGTGCACGTCGTTGTACTTGCCGGAGGCGAGCTGATCGTCCAGGGTGCTGTCGGAGGCGGTAACGATCAGTTCGTAGGACTGATCGGCGGATTGCCACTTGCATACGCGCGAGGCCGGGTTCCCGGCATCGGGCACCCGAGTCTTGGAGGACGTATTCAAACCCGCGGCGCTGAGCGCGGATTCCGACAGCGAACAGGCGTCCCACACGGAATTGGCGGTGGGTGCCGTTGTGGTGGAAGGGTTTCCCACTGCGGTGGTGGGAGGTGCGGTGTTCGCGGGCGTTGTGGCGACATCGTCAGCCGGAGCTGGTTGCGGCGGCGCTGATACCCCGCCGGTATCAGCGGTCGTGGTAGCGGCATGGGTCGCCGACACTGGCCCACTTGGGCTCGGCGAGCTGTCCACCGTAGTGCCGCAGGCTGCGAGCAGCACAACGCCTCCACATGCGATTGCCACGAGACGGCTCCCGCGCGCGGCCCAACCCCCCTTTGAGAGCTGTTGAACCTTCCAAGTTTTCGGACTCATGGCCTGTTCGTCGGATGATCCTCTAACTCCGTTATCTGAACTAACTGCCCCCAAAAGTGGGGGTGTGTTCGGGGCAGCGAGATGATCGCTTACCGGCCGCACGCGAACGGCGTAGGCCGGGCGGCTGAGCCTTGCCGATTCCTGTCGGCGCCCGCTGGCGAGAGTAAATCCCTTCCGTTGCAATCGTTTCCCTGAACGGGCACCGGTGTCGGCCTCGGAACGACTCGGGTTTCAGTGGCCGATCGGAGGTGTACCTGCGTTGAAATCGTTGTCCGCCACCGTTCTGCGGCCGTTGGAATCACGGTCGCTGTGTCGGCGCACGCCGACGGTGGGCCGACCTCATCCCGGTCTCGCTGAATTGCATTCCCGAGGCGAGGAGTGGCGTGGTCGGCCGGTGTCAACGCGGGTCGATCCTCGAATCGGCCCCAACTTCGCGATTTTGGTGTCGTGTTGATCAGCGGCTCCACAGGATTCGCTCCCGGGGCGAGATCAGGCTTCGCGCGGACGAGCATCTGCAGGTCCAGCCTTTTCATTCGGTGCGATCCGGGGTTGGGCTCGGTTGACAATCCTCGGGATTATCGCTGTTCAACCGAGTCCGATCAGCGGCGGGTGCGGTCAACGCTATGAACATCCCATCGACTGCCATCCGTGTACCCGCCGAAGATTTGCTGGGGTTGTCCTCCAGTCAGGTCAGTGCGGAAGCCCGTTGGGGAAGCAGGCAGGACGCCAGATAGTTCCGCAGAAGAGGTCGTTCAGATCGGCCGAACCACTGGCAATTCCGCTGTTGGCGATCGCCTGCGTCTCGCTCGCCTGGGGCCCGATTGGTGTCTCGGCCTGCGCGGGGGCGACGGACATCAGCACTGCACCGGTCAGTAGCGCGCCAGGAACGACGAGGCGATTTACTCGAAACATTTCACCCTATCTTCTCGTGTTGGATCCGGTCACGGAAATGAACTTTATGACCGTATCGAGCAGCCAGCCCCGTCCGTTACACATGCAAACGTCTTGCGTCGCAGTCGAATTGGTCTGGCATCAGGTGGGTTTGGAGGAGCATCGCCAAGGCCAAAGCCCGCGGACTTGGCGTGAGTCCCGTTGGATCTTCGGCGATCACCAGTGCGGTGGCCGACGGGGGTCGTTACGGGTCGATCGCCACACTCGATCTTGGTGTCCCAGTGGATCCCGGGAGCCGAGGGGCCACGGCGGCGGGATCGGCATAGGCGGTGCCGGCGGAGATGCCGAGGGCCGCGATGGCCAGGGCCGAGGAAGATCCTTGACGGTGCCGACGAACCCCCTGCCCTCACCGCCACCCCGGATGCGCCAATAGTTCCACATTTCGCGGTACCCATAGCCGCGGTACATCTCGAAGGGGGCCAGCGCCCTCCCGAGCGAGCCGGCAACGTCGTCGATGGCCACCGGTGGCAGGCACACCGTCACCCATATGTGCGCCACGCATCTCCTTTCCGCGTCGCTACGCTATCGGCTCGAAACGACTATGCGACAACGTTTCCTGCTCTCTCACTGAATCGGGGTCGTCCACCGGACCGCAAATGCACTCACATCGGCAGTAGCGGACGTTCTGCGCCGCAACAGGTTCCGACCGCCGGCGCCACGCGCTGACCGGTTCGGTCAGCACGGTATGCGGCATTATCGTGGGTCGGTCAGGCTCTCTTCGGAAACTTCGAACGAGGTCCTCGGATATGTCAGTTCCCGCTGTCCACCCAGTGTTTCGTGGGCAGCGGCACGGTGACAGGCGGAAGCTCGGTCACGGGAGGTGCCGGATTGTCACTGGACCAGAAA
The DNA here is from genome assembly GCF_040680715.1 of Nocardia sp. NPDC051981. NCBI lineage: Bacteria > Bacillati > Actinomycetota > Actinomycetes > Mycobacteriales > Nocardiaceae > Nocardia > Nocardia sp. NPDC051981. Next base: position 111,122 of record NZ_JBFAXK010000028.1, read on the forward strand.
GCAATCAAGCCACCGCCGATCAGCGCCACCGCCGCTACCGCGCCTGTAGCGACCCGCGCCCACCACAGCCGGCGCCCGCATGGTCTTCTCATGCCGTCGTCTCCTCACCCTGCCCGTATGCCAGCTTGGATCGTGGTCGAGGTCAACGTGTTACGCCGCGACAGCGGCGCCCCGGCCGCTTCGGTCAGCGCGGTCAGCGGCAAATGAGTGTGATTGTTGGCCACGGCACGCAGGTTGTCGGCCGAGTCCTGAGGTTTCGTTAGAATCGCTCATGACGCCGAGGCAACTCTTCCTCCAGTTGGGCGCTGATCGCCGACGACAGGTTCACCTATCGCTGTGCGAGGACGCCCTTCCGATCTGGCTCGGTTACGTCCGGGGCGGGCCCGCCCGGCTTCGCTACCGGGACTCGGTTGTCGGGATGAGGCACCACGTGGATGTCGAGCTTCCGGCCGATGCCCTTCGCTCCGCTCGCGCTGGTGTGGATCTCGCGGATATCGGCGGCCGATACCTCGAGCCCATCACCGCGCTGCAGGACGACGATCTGGTCTTCCCTGACCCGGTCGAGTTCGCCTACTACGCGATCTACAACTGTTTTTGCAAGTACGTCCACGGTGACGACATCCCAGATTGGCTGATCGTCAACCAGGCCTTGTCGGTTCACGACCACAGCGAGGTGGCGGCACGCCTGACGCGCGCGATCGACGACATCGATCCAACCGCGAGCGGGAACGCCGAGGATTTCGGATCGAGGGGATAACGCCCCTGGTGCTGGTGATCGACTCCGGGACCTCGAAGCCGCAGGCGTGGTCGAGCTGCGACTGGCCGGCGAGGATAACTACGCCATGGAGTGCCGGACGACGCCCGGCTGTTCGGTCAGCGCGGGATGCGGTAATACAGGATGTCGGTCGTGCGCCTGTCTGGTTGGTTGAGACGGTTGGTCACTCCAGGAACGTCACTGTTTCGGCGAGGGGAGCTCGAGGGATGGAGGGATGGGTCGAGGCAGGGTTTGCGTAGCCGATGGACATGCCGCAGAAGAGTATTCGCTCGTTCGGTGGAGAGATCATCTCGTTGACGGTGTGGTGGTATTCCGCCCAAGCGATCTGCGTGCAGCTGTGTAGCCCTTCGGCGCGAAGGAGCAGCATCACCGTCTGGAGGAACATGCCCGCATCTGCCCATTGTGGCGCTGGCATGTCGCGGTCCAGGTAGCAGAACAGCACCGTCGAAGCGCCGAAACAGTTCCAGTTCTCGGCTCGAACTCGCGCCCGGGCCTGTGCGTCATCGACGCCGATACCGAGCGCGCCGTATCGGCGAGCACCCATATCCGCCAGGCGCTCCCGATACGGTGACCCCAGTTGCGCTGGGTAGAAGGCGAACTCGCGCTCGTCGCCGGTATCACCGCAGGCCACACGCTCGGCGATCCGCTTCTTCAGCTCCGCCAGCCGGTCACCGCTCAGAACGTAGATGTGCCACGGCTGCAGATTGCCGCCCGATGGTGTGCGGACAGCGGCTGTCAGCACCCTGTCGAGAATGTTGCGTGACACGGGATGGTCGGAGAACGCACGAATCGACTGCCTGCTCTGCACAGCCTCATAGACATCCATCCCGCCGATCGTATTGGGTTGCCGTTCTCGAACATCCGCACATCGGCGCCACTTCTCCCGAAGCGAGCGCACGCTCATCGGCAGTAGCGGACGTTCCTGCGCCGCAGTCTGTTCCGACGGCCGCCGCCCGTGCTGGCCGGTTCGGTCAGCGCGGTATGCGGCATGACAGTACGTTCGACCCCACCACGGATCGGCCCAGTCGGTTGATCCTCCGCCGGAGTAACCGCAGCCAATTCGGTCAATGCCGGCCACGGCGGTACAAGACGTCGACCGTCAGCCGAGGTGGAAGAACCCAATGATTCCGTTGCCGGGAATCTCTGCGGCACTTCGCATCCAGTCGACACATTGCTCCACCGAGTGAGCGACATCGGGATCAGGTTGTTGTCGCGGTTACGGTGTGGCCGACACGCGTGGCCGCGTGGGCATTGGCAGGACATGGTCGGCGGGCACCTTGCATGTCGATGGTGCAGTGACCGACCCGACATGCCCGCGCGTTGCGTGCCACGGACGGGTGACACGCCTTCCACGACCGGCAGACCCGGGGGCAACGCTCGCGGCGGTCAGGATTCTGCAGCCAGCACCTCCGCTACCGGTGGTTTCGCCTGCGCGTGGTCCGGTATGCGAAGGATCCCGATGAACGGGATACCTCGTAGTCGATTCGGGCAAATAGCTGCTTCTGTGAGACGCGACACTCCAAATTCCGGTTCTTCGGCATACCTGAAGTGGCGTTCGCCACGATGAAAGGCATTCCCACCCATGCGAATCCGATCTCTTCGCCTTTCCATTGCGGTGATGGCGACCGCGGTCGTAGCCACAACCGCTACCACCGGCATCGCGTCCGCCGATATCGATTTCGGAAGCTCCGGGGGCAACTCCGGCAGCAGCGGCGGCATCGGCGCAGGCGAAATGGTCATCACCCTGGTGCGCCATGCCGAGTCCGTCGGTAACACCTCCGGCCTGATCGATACCAAGGTGCCCGGACCCGACCTGACCCCGCGCGGCCGGACACAGGCAGACAACCTGGCCATCCAACTGGCCGAAAAGAAGTACGACTGCGCCTTCGCGTCCAACATGGTGCGTACCGAGCAGACTGCGGCACCGACCGTCGCCAAGCGCGACCTGAGCCTCAACATTCAGCCCGGTTTCCGGGAGATCGAGGCAGGCCAGTACGAGGGTACCCCGGAGGCCCAGGCGATGTCCGGGTACCTACAGGCGCCCATCAAGTGGCTCTCCGGCGATCTGAACGCACGGATTCCAGGCTCCATCGACGGCAATGAGTTCGACAGCCGCGTCGATCAGGCGCTGCTCGATGTGCAGCGCCGCGGCTGCGCCAATCCGGTGATCTTCTCGCACGGCGGCACCATCATGTTCTGGTCCATGATGAACGCTGGCAACGCCGACAAGAGCAAACTCGGCACCGATCCGATGCGCAACGGCGGCCGCGTCGTCCTCAAGGGCAACCCGCAGAAGGGCTGGACGATTGTCGAGTGGGTCGGCCACCCGGACCTCGGCTGATTTACGGTGCGTTCGGCCAGCGCCGGATGCATACGGCCAGTTGATCTTCCGCCGACCCGCGCTGGCCGGTTCGGGCAGCGCGGTATGCGGCAGAAGAGCGCGCTGCTGTCCGGGTATGAACGGCTAACCCAACCGTTCTAAACGTGGACTACAGCTGAGGAATTGGCGCGAAATCGCTGTTCTACAGCGGATTGTGCGGGATTGCACCGGTCGCCCGAAACTCGGCAGAAGCGGACGTTCCGCCGGCTCCAGATTGGCTCGGCCCGTTGATCTTCGCCCATGCCACGCTGGCCGGTTCGGTCAGCGTGCCACGCGGCAGTAGCGGATGTTCTGCACAGTGGTCGGTTCCGCCGACGGCCAGCCCGCACCAGCCGACTATCGGGGTCGCTTGCGCAACCCAACACATAAGTCTGGTTTATCGGTCGCTCCGAAGATCGACATTGATCCATAAGCCCTGACGGTGGGATCGTCTGGGAAGCAAGATCTTCCAGCCTTGCCGAGAGGAAATCGAACGCGATGACAGAGTCGTTGCCAGCAACTGCTGTCGTCCGCGTCGGGCGCGTCACCTTCGATCCGAGCCTGTACGACGCGGTCGTCGCTGCGGACAAGAAGACCTCGGAATACCTGATCCCGGCAATTCTGCGACTGCCGGGTCTTCTTCACTGGTACGCGGGCGTCTCCCCTGAAGGCTCGCTCTCCCAGGTGAGCATATGGGACTCCGAAGAGCATGCGGCGCAGATGGACGAGCTGAAGGAGATGCGGGTAAGAGCACGCGACGACTTCCGAGCAGTAGGCGTGACGTTTACAGCAGAGACCGCGACATACGCCAATTACCCGATCACCTGGACCATCTGACCAAAGTGCCGGAGGGAACACGAACCGCAACCAGTCGGTAGCACCAGCCGCGCACCACCCACTTCTCGGCAGTGGCGGACGTTCCGCGGCAGTCGGATCAGTGCGGCCGGTCGATCTTCCGTTCGCCGCGGATCCGAGCAGCCCAATCTCGAAGAACAGCGGTCTCGGCGCCGTCGGTCTGCACTGGTGTGGCGGATTTCCTCGGAATCGAGGCAAGATCGGAAGCGGCAACGACGGCTCGTTCGTTGAGACCCTGAGGACACTGTCGAAGGAGATCGTGATGGCGGAAGCGTTTGTGCTCGGTGGTGTTCGGACCCCCTTCGCCCGGTACGGTGGTTCGCTGTCGCACATTCGGGCCGACGACCTGCTGGGGATGACCATGAAGGGTGCGTGCGAGCGCGTCGGCGTGGGTCTCGATCAGATCGAGGACATTGTCGCGGGCTGCGTCAATCCGGCCCACGAAGGTATGGGTGATGTCGCGCGGTGGGCGGCGCTGGCGGCGGGGTTCCCCGACACGGTGGCCGGGGCGACGATCAACCGGTTCTGCGGGTCTTCCCTGAGCGCAACCATCAATGTCGCGCACGCGATCAAAGCGGGGGACCTGGGCGTCGGGATCGCCTGTGGCGTCGAGTCGATGTCGCGGTCGGGATGGGCGTACATGAAGGGCGACACCCCGTTCGGCCCCCGTGGCCCGGTCATCCTGCTCGACACCATGTGGGCGGGTGCGGGCGGTCCCGCCAATCCGGCGCTGCTGGCGCGCAATGCTTACATCGGAATGATCGAGACAGCACAGAACGTCGCCGACCGCTACGGGCTGACCAGAGAGGAAATCGACGCGTTCGCGCTGCGGACGCAGCGAAATGCCAAGGCGGCCAGGGATTCTGGGCGGCTGGCCAAGGAGATTATGCCGATAGAGATCGCCGCGACGAGGAAGGCTCCCGCCCGCCTGTTCGAGCACGACGAATTCATCCGCGACGACACCACCGCCGAAAGGCTCGCGGCGCTGCCCCCGCAGCCGGGGACCACGCAGATGACCGCCGGGAACTCGACTCCCCTGACCGACGGAGCCAGCGCACTGGTGCTGGCCTCGGGTGAACGAGCGGCCGAACTCGGCGTCGAACCGCTGGCGCGGGTGGTGTCCTCCGCGGTGTACGGGATCGATCCGCTCTACATGGGTCTGGCTCCGGCGTGGGCGCTGCCGCTGGCGATCCAACGTGCGGGCCTGGCACCCGAGCAGATCGACGTGTGGGAAGTACACGAGGCATTCAGCGCCCAAGCCCTGGGCGTGCTGCGTGAACTGCCCAACCAGCTGGACGGTTTCATCATCCCCGACGAGAAGCTGACACCGAACGGCGGCGCGGTGGCAATCGGTCATCCGTTCGGCGCCACCGGCGCCCGCTACGTCCTGACCCTGGCCACCGAACTGCGGGAACGCAATGCGCGCTACGGCGCGATCGGAGTCTGCATCGGATCCGGTCAAGGAGTCGCAATCGTCCTCGAAAACCCGTCCGCCGCCTGAGAAATCTCACCGAGGAACGACGTACGGGGTTCCCCGGGAGGTCAGGAGACGCCCTCGATGAGCTTGCCGGCGGCGTTGTCGAAGACGAAGCCGCTCGGCCGTTGTCGCTCTCGACGCAAGTGCCACTACGGTCATCAGCAGTCGCGGACGTTCTTCCGGCCTCGGATCGGCACGGCCAGTTGATCTTCCGATGCCCCGCGTCGCCCGGTTCACGATGTCAGTCCCGCCATCTCGGGTATCGCCGGACTCGGCCACATCCTGTTGTCCGTCGTTTTGCCATGTTCTTCCTGTGCCCGCGTGCCCGATAACGACCGCGGCCACCAGACCGGCGATGGGAAGCGAAACGCGGCGCACACGCTCGAGCGCTGAGCGGTTGTCGAGCCGCGCTCCCTCGCTTTCGCGGGGATTGCGATATTCACGTTCGCGGCATGGCTGGATGGGGCTATTCGCGGCGCGCGCTGAAGACTACGTACAGCACGCGCAGCACCAGGACCGCGCTGACCAGAATCAGGTTGTAGCCGAACATTTCGTGCAATGTGAGGGTGTCGGTGACTCGAGCGCCGCCCGGGTTGGCCAGCAGCACCACACCCATGATTCCGACGATGCCGCCAAGGAACGCCAGCAGCACCTGATTGACCAGACCCGTGACCACCGAGCGATCCCGACGATCGGCGAACAGGCTGACGTTGACCGTCACCCGGCCCGCCTCCAGCGAGGAGGCTATCCGGTCCACGTGCCTGGGTATCCGCCGCAGTAGTGGTAATACGGTGAGCAACTCGTCGGTGACCGCGGCCTGCAGCGACTCCGGTGCCAGTCGCTCGGTGAACTGTCGGTTCGCGAACTCACGCGACTGCGCGACGATATCGAAATCGGGTGCCACCGCGGCCAGCGTGCCCTCGAGCGTGCCGATGGCCCGGAACGCTCCTGCCACCTCACCGGGAACTGTCAGGTCGTATTCGGCGACCAACCGGACCAGATCGGTGAATACGGTGATGTCGGCCGATGCGCCCGGGGCCATGTGCAGCGCCATGAATCGACCGATGCCACGCCGCAGCCCGTCCTCGTCGACGAATTCGGGGCGGACCACGAACGAGAGCAGGGCGTCGCAGACCAGTTCGGGATTGCCGCGGTCCACTGCCATCAAGAACTGGCCCAGGTTCGCGCGCAGTTCGGAGTCGATCCGCCCGACCGAGCCGAGGTCGATCAGCGCCACGCCGCCGTCGTCGAGCAGCACGATATTGCCGGGATGCGGATCCGCGTGAAAGACACCGTCCACCATGACCTGCCGCAGCAGCGATTCGAACAGGACCGCGGCGATCCGGTTCCGTTCCGTCCCGGACCGGCCTTCGACCGCATCGGGCGAACTCAGCGTCTTGCCGGGGACGAAGTCCATCACTAGCACGCGCTCGGTCGAATAGTCGAGGTAGGGCTTCGGGACAACGATCGAGGGCGCGGTGTCGTGCTGGAAGATCGTGGCCCGCAATGCCGCCATATTGCGCGTCTCGATCCGAAAGTCGAGTTCTTCCCGCAGCGCCTGGGCGAAACCCTCGGTCAACTCGCCGATTCCGATCGAGCGACCCCAGGCAGTGCTCGATTCGAGGCGACGGGCCAGGCTCAGTGCGATCCCCAGATCCCGCTCGACCACCGGACCGACGCCGGGGCGCTGCACCTTGAGGACGACCTCTTCACCGGTGTGCAGCCGCGCCCGGTGCACTTGGGCGATGGAGGCAGCGGCCAACGGCTCTCGATCGATCGCGGCGAACACCTTGTCCGGGTCGCCCTTCAATTCCTGGGCCAGCACCGCCGCGATCTCCGGCCACGGCACCGGGCCGACACGTTGCTGCAGATGTGACAACTCGTCGATGTATTCCTGCGGCAGCAGATCCTGGCGTGTCGACAGAATCTGCCCCAGCTTGACGAACGTGACCCCGGCTTCTTCCAGCGCCCCCCGCAGCGCAGCCGCCTGTTCGATCCGCTCCTGCGGTGTGCCGGCGTTCGGACCGGTGCGGGCCAGCCCCGGAATGCCATGCCGGACCGCCACTCTGCTCAATTGGAAACCGCGCCGGGCTTGCTGCGTCCGCAGCCGCACCGCGCGCACCATCTGGTCCGGACGGGCGATACTGCCCCGCGGGATCACGATCTCGGCGACGACCAGGAACAACAGTGCGACGAGCAGGATCACACCGATCTGCTGAGGCAGGAACGCCAATCGATCAACCGACTGCTTCCACACCACCTGGGATTCGAATCCCAGCTCGGCGCCCAGCGCTACCAGCGCGGCGAGCGTGGCCCGGACAAGCCCCACCCGGACCCCGAGCACCCGTTGGGCGACTCGCGAGATCAGTGCCACCGACACCAACGTCGCGACAATCGCGATCACCACACTGACGAGCATCTGATCAGCAACCTTTGTGTCAAGGTTGCCAGCGATGATCTGACAGCAACCTTCGGATGTCGGAATGGCCGTAAGAGCCTTCGGGCCGAACTCTTCAGAGCGCTAGTTCGCACACGGCGAGCACTTCACTGGTGGGCGAGGCGATCGTGTCGCGGCTCGCTGTCGCCTTCGAGCGAGTCGCACCCTGGGCGCGCCTGCAGCCCCGTCTCGACCGATTGCGCTGCGCCGCTGAAGAAGTCGCGGTAGACGCGGAAGGCCATGGCCAGGTAGGCAAGGGTCTTGGGAATCATGAGCAGGCCCAGCTGGGGGATGCGGCGAGCCCAGAGAATGACCGGGAGATAGCAGGCGAAGGATGCCGCCATGGCGTCGGAGAGGAAGCGAAAGGTGCGGTCACCGGTGCGGGTGGCCTCCCGGCGCATGAGGTACATCTCGCTGGCGCCCACGGCTAGTAGCGGCACATTGCGGTCCACGCCGTAGCCCTCCGGCGTCTCGTCCTTGTCCCAGTTGTTGAACGGTGTCGCCAGCAGGATCAACCGTACGAACGACAGCCCCAGCAGCGACTTGGTGAAACCGTCCCATGAGCGCCGGAACCGCAGCCGCCAGGCATCCAGAGACAGCACATAGAACAGGGTGATCGTGATCGAGGTCGCCATCTCCCCGAGGCCGATCAGACTCGCCCGGCGTCCCCGCCAGGTCAGGTACCCGCGCTCCTCGCCCCGTGCCATCGACACCGCCCGCAACGCCAGATGCGCGGTATCACCGGTCGCCAGCAGGGTGAACGCCTCCTCGAACCGGGCTGCGGTCTGGCGCTGTTCGGGTGGAACCCGGTTGCGGTTTCGCCGCATGGCGATCACCAGCCCCCAGATAACCGCCAGATAGGACATGTTGAAAGCCAACTCGAATCGTTTGCGCATAACGACCAGTCTCTTGCGCTGACCCGCTCCGGGCGCAGGGCCCAAGGTCCCTTCGTGCCGAACGTCCGATGGAGATTCCGCTCCGACTTCGGACGCCAGTACCGGGGCTTCGGAGTTCTCCGAGCTGATGGACCACCCAAACCGCGCCCCCCACTCAGGGCCTTCACCGGCGACGGTGGTGATGGCGCCGTTCATCATCTCGATTGCGATCGATCGCACTGAAATCGATGTGGCCGGAGGGGCGGTCTCGCGGCGGTGCTGGCGGCGAGTCGCATACAGAGGTTATTCGGCTTCGGAACGTAAGTCGAGTTCTGAACAGGGCGTTTGACGTGCAGATATTGGAGTCAATGGGGTCGAATTCCGAAGCGGATCAGCCTCTGCGAAGAAGTAGGGCAGCGCGCGTATCGCTGCTGGTAGGGACTCTGCTGAGCCCCCATCCGGTAGGCAGGTTCTAGGGATCGTCGCAACACCTTCGATCGTGAGGGGTTGCGATGGAGTTCGAGATCCGGGCGGACCGGACGCCTCGAGGACAGCGGGG